>CAZNVX010000027.1:0-13591 GCA_964576225.1 uncultured Christensenellaceae bacterium | reverse complement strand
CTTGGTTTCAAGACTTTCTCTGATGGTTTGGATAACGATTTGACTGGCGACTTCACCCGCGTTGTGTCCGCCCATGCCATCCGCTACCACAGCTACAAAGCCGTTATTATGCTCGGGAGCATAACAGCTGTCTTCGTTTTTCTTTCGGACGAGACCCTTATGGGTTTTTGAGTAGAATGTCATGTGACCTCTCTTTTCAGCTTCAGCTGCCCGCAGGCGCCTTCAATTTCACCGCCGAGCGTGCGCCGCATCGTGGCGCTGAGCCCGTCTTTAACCAGCGCAGCCACAAAAATATACGCTTCCTTTTCCGTGGGAGGCAAATACCCGGCAACCGCTTGATTGAGTGGTATGACGTTGATATGGCAGTTTAAACGGCTCAGCACCCGGCGCAGCGCCTGCCTGTCTTCCTGCCCGTCATTAAAACCACGGATCAATGTGTATTCTATTATAATGCGCCGCCCCGTTTTTTCAAAGTATTCACCCGCAGCGCTTATGATTTCTTCCACCGTATAAGCTGCTGATACAGGCATAATCACGCGTCTTTTTTCATCCAGCGCAGCATGCAGCGATATGCAGAGCGTGACAGGCAGGGCTTCATCAGCCAGTTTTTTGATGCCGGGCACCAAACCGCACGTCGACAAGGAGACATGCCGCATACCGATACCGCAGTCTGCTTTGAGGGCGCGGACAAAGCTGATCACGTGTTCATAGTTGTCAAGCGGTTCTCCCGAGCCCATCAGCACCACGTTGGATATGTCCCCATCCGCGCGCGCCGCAATAAACTGCGAGAGCATTTCACCCGATGTCAGATTGCGCAGCAGCCCATTCTGACCCGAAGCGCAAAAGGCGCAGCCCATTCTGCAGCCGAGCTGCGTGCTCACGCACAGCGTCCGGCCGTGATGATACCGCATCACCACGCATTCCACAAGACCGCCGCCTGACACAGCGAGCAAATATTTAACCGTGTCGTCCTTTGCCGTTAGCTTCTCTTCCACTTGGGCATATCCTTCATGATAAGATGCCCGCAGCTTCTCCCGTATGCTTGCTGGCAGGTTGGTCATTCTCTCAAAGGGAACACCTTTTATCAGCCAGTCCCGAAGCTGCCGGGCGGCATACGGTTTTCCGCCAAGCTCTGTGAGCAGGCTTTTAAGAGCGTCTATATCTAAAGAAAGCAAATCATCCATAATTTATAATCACCGAGATATAAAATCCATCCGAGCCGTCGATATGCGGATAAAGCGTTGCAGGTTGACCTTCGTATCCGAACGCCTTGTTCGCGGCGACAAACGCATTTGTCACATCCTCATTCTCCTCTTTGTTGATCGAACATGTGGCGTAGACCACACGTCCTCCCGGCTTCACATAACGCGCGCAGGCAGACAGTATCTGTGACTGAAGATGGCTCAGCGCCGTGATATCCTCTTTTTCCCGCCTATAACGGATATCAGGGCTGTGCGCCATCAAGCCCATCGCGCTGCAGGGCGCGTCAACAAGCACCACATCGAAGCGCCCCTCCAGCGAGGGCTCCACCATACGCGCATCGTGCTCGCAGATACGCGCATGCACCCCCAAACGCTGAAAGTTCTTTCTCATCATATCAAGCCGGTGAGAATGGATATCCCATGCAACAATATCGATCTCTCCGTCTGTCAGCGCCGCGGCGAAAGCGCTTTTTCCGCCTGGAGCCGCACAGCAGTCAAGCAGCTTGTCCCCCTTACGAATACCGGCCGCCAATACAGCACGCATAGCGCTCTCCGATTGCACCGCAATCCAGCCTCGCTTGTAGATGTCCAGTTTCTCAATATCCGTCAGACCGGCCACAGCATACGCAGCCTGAAGGTTTCCCCGCTGGTATTGCAGCCCCAGCCTGTCCATCTCCATCTCCAGCACAGATGCATCAGCCTTAAGCGTATTGACACGAATGTCCGTTGTATGCGGCGCTCGGTAAGAAAGCAGCGCTTGCGCGAAATCATACCCGAAATCCGCAATATACTTTTCACATATCCAAACCGGATAGCTGCAGGAGACGGACATTGCCAAAGCGGTCTGCCCGGTCGGGTATTTGATATCTGTCTTTGCCCTGTCAAGCGCGCGGAGCACCGCGTTGACAAAACCGGCGGTTTGCGGCTTAACCCGCCTTGCCAGCGCCACGCACTCATTGACAGCGGCATGCGCCTCCACATTAAGGTATAGCAGCTGACAGGCGCCCAGACGAAGTATATTGCGTACACTGCCGTGAACACGCCCTGTATGGATAAAACCGCTCAGCGCATAGTCAATGGAAATCATGTTTTCCAGCGTGGTCAGCATCAGACGCGTGGCAAAACGTCGGTCTTCGCTGGAAAGGCTGTCCGTCAGATGTTTTTTAAGCGCGAGCGATGTATAGGCGCCATCGCGTGTGACGGAAGTCAGCGCTTCATAAGCGGCCTGACGTGCATTCATGAACAGACGTTCCCCGGCAGTGACCTGCCGCAGAAGTACTGCTGCGGTGCCATGCGCCGGCAGCAGGGCGCCTGCATTTCTTCGACACGCAGCAATCCATCACCTGTGCCGATCACCAATCCGCTGCGGGCATCTGCGCTGATAATTGCCCCAGGCTGCGTCACGCCATTTATGACGCTTGCACGCCATATCTTAATCACATCGCCCCCCACACGCGCACACGCACCCATCACCGGGTTAAGCGCGCGCACCAGATTGCGTATTTCAACAGCAGATTGATTCCAGTTGATAAAGGCAAGCTCTTTGGTCAGCGGCGGATAATAACTCGCCTGCGCCTCATCCTGAGCCCTGCGCTTTGCGGTTCCTTCCGTTATGCTATTAAGCGTGCTGGAGAGAAGCTGTGCGCCCGTTTCCGACAGCGTTTGATAGAGTTCCCCGCCCGTTGTATCCTCTCCGATGCCGACTTTTTCAGATGAGATGATATCGCCGGTATCGAGACCTTCATTCATAAACATGATGGTCACACCCGTTATTGTTTCTCCTTTGATGATTGCCCACTGAATGGGCGCCGCGCCCCGGTATTTCGGCAGCAGAGATGCATGGACATTGATGCAGCCCATCGGCGGCATGTCCAGAATCTCTTTGGAAAGAATCTGGCCAAAGGCCGCCGTCACAATGATATCCGGAGAAATCTCCCTGAGCGCCGATATGCCTTCAGGGGATTTGATTCTGCAGAATTGCAGCACGCGGATGCCGTATTTTTCCGCAAGAGTTTTTACAGGCGGCGGCATCAGCTTATGCCCGCGTCCGCATTTGCGGTCCGGCTGCGTAATCACAGCGGCAATATCATAGCCATCGTCAATCAGCGCCTGCAAACTGGGCACCGCAAACTGCGGCGTACCCATAAAGACGATCTTCATTTCGTCTCCCCAATCATTTTGTCTACGAAAAGGATACCGTCCAGATGGTCGATCTCATGGCAAAAAACACGCGCCATAATACCGGATACATCCAGTTTATGCCGTTTCCCTTTCCGGTCCAGATACACCACGGTTATTTTTTCAGGCCTTTTAACCTGGCCTCGGACGCCCGGAACGGAAAGACAGCCTTCCTCCTCTGTGACCTCACCTGTGGCCGAGAGTATTCTCGGGTTTATCAGTTCATAATACTTTTCATCGTATTCCACGATGGCAATGCGCCGCAGCACGCCCACCTGTGGCGCTGCCAGCCCCACCCCGTCTTCCGTATGCAGGGTTTCTTTCATATCATCAAGAAGCGTCAGTATATGCTTGTTGATGCTTCTCACCTCTCTGGATATTTTTCTCAATGCTTCGTTTTTTGTTCCTGTCAGCACATCACGGATCGCCATATATCCTCCCAAACTATATCATGCTCTGCGGATTGATCTCCATACCAAACGCACAGTCTTTGTAATGCTTTGTATCTGTATAAATATATAATTTTTTTCTGAACTGCGCAAGCCGTCCGTCGTTGATCACTTTTATGAGTATCTGCCAGCGGGTGCTGCCCTTGATCTTCCTGATGGGGGCTTCTCCCGCATCCAGCAGCAGAATCCCATCCGTCTCGTACGTAAAAGCCCCGCGAAGACCCTTCTCAAAATCCAAACACGCTTCCCGCACTTGCTTTTCGTCCCTTCCCGCGAAAACGATACGGAAAAATACCGAGTAGGGCGGAAGCAGCGCGGCCTTGCGCAGCCGCATTTCCTCCTCAAAGAAACCGCCGAAATCGTGACGGCGCGCCATGTCCACCGCATAATGCTCCGGGCTGTACGTTTGTACGATGACCTTGCCGGGGTCTTTTCTGCCGGCACGGCCCGAAACCTGTTCCAAAAGCTGAAACGTCTTTTCCGGGCTGCGGTAATCGGGTATATACAACGAACTGTCCGCAGCGACAACGCCCACCAGAGACACCCCCGAAAAATCCAGCCCCTTGGCAATCATCTGCGTGCCGATCAGCACATCCGCTTCATGGTTCTTAAACCTTTCATATATCATCAAATGCGCGTCTTTGCCGCGTGTCGTATCAAGATCCATACGCAGCACCCGTGCATGCGGGAAGCTTTCTTTCATGTGCGCTTCCACCTGCTGTGTGCCGATGCCGTACTGTTTTAAATAAGGCCGTCCGCACGACGGGCAGGTTTCTCTGAGCTGCCGCGTGCGTCCGCAATAATGGCACAGCAGGCCATGACGGCTGGCATGGTACGTCATTGTCACCTCACAGCTGTCACAATACTCCACGTATCCGCAGCCGCGGCACATCACAAACGTTGAATACCCGCGCCGGTTGATAAACAGCATAACCTGCCGCTTTAACTCAAGGGCTTTGCTAATTTCATTATACAGCGACCCGGAGAAAATGGTTCGATTGCCTTTAATCACTTCAGCACGCATGTCCACGATCTCTACTGTGGGCAGCTGCAGGCCGAACAGGCGGTTAGGCATTTGAAGCAGCGTGTAAATGCCGTTCTTTGCCTTGATATAGCTCTCGACAGACGGTGTGGCCGAAGCCAGCAGCAGCGATGATTTTTCTATATTGGCCCGCATGCGCGCGACCTCATGCGCCGTATACTTGGGGTGCATGTCCGACTTGTAGCTGGTTTCATGCTCTTCATCGATTATGATCACACCGATGTCACGCAGCGGCGCAAACACAGCGGAACGCGCACCAATGACCACTTTCGTTCGTCCGGTGGCCATGCGCTTCCATTCGTCGTAGCGTTCCCCGGCTGTGAGTGTGGAGTGGTAGACCGCGATATCCTGACCTATCCGGCGCTGGAACATAGCGACAAGCTGAGGGGTCAAAGATATCTCGGGCACCAGCACAATCGCGCTCTGGCCGCGGGCCAGGCACGTGCGCACGATCTTAATATAGACTTCCGTTTTGCCACTGCCCGTAACACCGTGCAGCAGGTATTTGCCCTGCGCAGCGGTAACCGCCTCCGCCACAGCCTTTTGCTCTGCTGTCAGTATAAAATCTTCCTCTGTTTGCGAAATTCGGCGCGGGCTGCGCAGCGTCTCAATACTCCGTGAAACAAGCACGCCTTTCCTGATAAGCGCAGCTGCGGCTGAAGCGCTGCCGGGGCACGCTTTTTCCAAAGCCGAAGCCATCATGCGCCCTTCCCGATGAAGCGCTTCCATGACAGCCATTTGCCTGGGCGCTTTCACCTTGCCGTCTGCTGTTTTCAAGGAAGCAATAAATTGCAAGTATTCACCGTCCGACAGATTTAAAATGATTTCTCTCTCGAACCGGTCCCGCACGCGGCCGCCGCGCATTTCTGCGGGAAACATCAGCCGTAACGCTGTGGCCAGCGTGGTATGATAATAACGGCGCATGACCTGCGCGAGCTTTAACTGCCCGGGCGTCAGCGCCGCAAAATCGGATATCACACTGTGTATGGACTTAACCATCTCCCCTTTATATTCAAGGCTGTCTGAAAGTGCTATCACATACCCCTCACGCAGCGCATTGCCGCGTCCAAAAGGCACACGAACACGAAAACCGACGTCCGGCGATAGCCCCTCCGGCACAGCATATTCAAACACTCTGTCCACCTCAGAATGCAGAAGGTCAACGATCACTTTGGCGTACATGACGTTACCTCACTCACATCTGCCGGTATTGCGTTTTCAGAATATCCAGCATGCCTCGGGCCAGCAGTTTTTTTTCACCGGAGCCAAGATCCCGGACACTGCCATCGCGGAAAAAAAGTTTTATGTTGTTGTTTTCTGTGTCGAACCCTTCACCGTCTCTTGATACGTCATTGAGCGCAATGATATCGAGATTCTTTGCGTCGAGCTTGGTTTTGGCATTGGCCTCAAGGTTCTCCGTCTCGGCCGCGAACCCCATCAGCAGCTGGTTCTGCCTTTTACGGCTGCCCAGCTCTTTGAGAATATCCATTGTGGGGATAAGCTCAAGATCCAAGCCCGCGCCCTTCTTTAATTTCTGCTTTATAAATGCTTTGGGGGTATAATCGGCCACCGCGGCCGCCATCACGATGATATCCGCCTGCGCCGAATAGGCCAGCATTTCACGCGCCATGTCCGCGGCCGACAAAACACCGACCATACGTGCTTTGTCCAAAGCCGGCAGAGCCACCGGGCCGGAGACCAGCGTGACATCGGCTCCGGCAAGCACCGCCGCCTCGGCAATGGCATAGCCCATCTTTCCGGATGACCGGTTGGACAGAAATCTCACCGGATCAATCATTTCCTGCGTCGGACCGGCTGAGATCAGCACACGCACACCGTGCATCTCCTCAAGGGATGACCAGACGTTATGGGCGTAATCGATTATTTCGTCCGGCTCACGCATCCGCCCCGCGCCCACATCACCGCAGGCCAGCAAACCTTCGCCCGTGTCCATCACATATCCGCCGCGCTGTTTGATCAGGCCAACGTTGTGCTGCGTCGCCGCATCGCGGTACATCGCCTCATTCATGGCGGGCGCGTAGATAACCGGACAGGCAGCGGCCAGCAACGTGGTCGTCAGCATGTCATCCGCTATGCCCGACGCCGCACGCGCCAGCAGGTCCGCCGTTGCGGGCGCAACGATGATCATGTCGGCCTTTTTCGCAAGCGCCACATGCTGTACGTTATACTCGCTTTTTCTCTCAAACGTATCAGAAAGAACAGCATTCCCAGACAGCGTTTCAAACGTCAGCGCGGACACAAACTGTATCGCACCTTTTGTCATCAGCACATGAACATCATAGCCCTGTTTCTTAAGAGCGCTGACCAGATATGCCGTTTTGTAAGCCGCGATGCCGCCCGAGACACCGACAACCACTGTTCTGGGCATGCGTATCAGATATCCTCCGGCGCAATATAAGTGATCTTATTCATGAAGATTTCTTTGGCCGCCTGCGACACCGGATTCTCTTCCTGCGAGTCGGTCAGCGGCTCAGCGCCGTCCACCAGCTGCCGCGCGCGCTTGGCCGATTCAATAACCAGCGTATACCGGCAATCTGCCTTGTCCTTAAGTTCACTGACTCCAGGGTACATCATATTGTTTCACTCCTTAAATCGTTGTATTTTTTTATATTTCGGCAGACGCGCATTTTCTCTGACTCAATAATGCTTTCAATGCGTGCCACCACGCTTTGCACGTCGTCGTTAACAATCACATAATCATATTTCTCCATCAGGTTCATTTCGGAATCGGCCTTGCCGAGCCTTTCACGTATTTTTCCTTCCGACTCCGTACCGCGGCTGCGAATCCTTCTTTCAAGCTCCGCCATCGACGGTGGAATGAGAAATATGAATACACCGTCAGGACAGGCTTCCTTCACTTTCAGCGCGCCCTGAACGTCGATCTCCAACAGCACATCCTGCCCCTTTGCGATCATCTCATCCACAAAGCTGCGCGGTGTGCCATAATAGTTTGAAAACACGTTGGCATATTCGAGAAATTCGTTACGCTCGACACGCTGTTCAAACTCATCCGTATCCGTAAAAAAATAATGCTTCCCGTGGATTTCCCCTGCACGCGGCTTTCTTGTTGTGGATGATATTGACAATGCAATATCCTGCCGTTTGTTCAGCAGCGCTTTGCACACCGTGCCTTTACCGGTTCCTGAAGGGCCTGAAAGCACGATCAGCAGACCATTGTCCATGCGCTAATCCTCAGAATCGTCGTCTTTGTCGGCAAGGCGATGCGCCACGGTTTCAGGCTGAACGGCCGACAGTATCACATGATCGCTGTCCGTGATGATAACGGCACGTGTTCTGCGTCCGTATGTCGCATCCACAAGATTCCCCTTTTGCCGCGCTTCCTGAATAATGCGCTTAATCGGCGCGGATTCAGGCGATACGATGGCGATGAGTCTGTTTGCGGATACGATATTGCCAAAACCGATGTTGATCAACTTAATGCTCATGATAACCCTCCCCTTCTACTCGATATTCTGAACCTGTTCGCGTATTTTTTCAATCGTGCTTTTTCCAAAAATCACGTCGTTGGTGATGGACATGTCGGCGGATTTTGAGCCGATCGTATTAAGCTCCCTGTTCATTTCCTGCACCATGAAATCAAGCTTTCGGCCCACAGCGCCGGGCTCACAGGCCGCCAGTCTGAACTGGCCGATGTGCGTATTAAGGCGCACGATTTCTTCGCTGATATCGGATCGGTCGGCCATTAACGCCAGCTCAGTGGTAAAGCGGGATTCGTCGATATCCGTGCCGGCAAGCAGCTCGCCAAGTCTTTGTTTCAAACGGTCTGCATATTCAGCTGTTACCAGAGACTTGCGCTGATCAATCCGGGCTGCCGTTTGTTCCAGTTCGCCAAGAGAAGCCAGCAGGCTTTTCTTGAGCTCTTCACCTTCCCGAATCCGCATGTTTTCCAGTGAGTCCAGCGCCGATATCAGCGCTTGCGTCACAATACGAGTCAACCGCGCCTCATCCTCGCCCGCTTCTTCTATCTGTATGACGTCGGGTATGCGTACAAGGTGAGAGAGTGACAGATCGTCTGCAAGCCCCACCTCTTTGGCAGCCTCACGCGCCGCGTGAAGAAATGAGCGCATCAGGCCTATATCCGCTTTGGCGGTCCTGGCGTCTGACGAGATCGCGCTGTAGTTAATAAAAACGTCCACATGACCACGGGCTAATCTCTCTTTTATGGTCTTTCGAACCGTTTCCTCGGCAAAGCCAAGCGTTCGCGGTATACGGATATTCAGATCCAAAAACCGGTGATTAACGGTTTTCAGTTCCAGTGTGATCTTTCTCCCGTCCTGTTCAACCTCTGCCCGACCGAATCCTGTCATGCTGCGCAAATCTGTTACCACCTTCTCATCGTCTCATTAAAAAATGATTATAACACAAATCGTGGAAAACAATAAGTGTTTTAATCAGCGAATTGAGAAAACATACAAAATACAGCTGTTTTTCCTGACAGGACGAGACTGATCAGAAAATCAACGGCAGGCAGCCGGCGCTCTTTACAATCTCACTGTCAGGCGTTGTCCAGCTCTTCACGCGCGAGCGAGTTGACCACCTGCGGATTGGCCTGGCCGCGCGTTGCCTTCATTACCTGGCCTACAAAAAACGTCAGAGCCTTTTCTTTTCCGCCTTTGTAGTCGGCGAGAGGCCCCGGATTGGCCGCAATTATATCGCGGAGCATCGCCCGCAGCTCATCCGTATCGCTGATCTGCTCCAGCCCCTTCTTCTTCACAATATCCGCAGGGTTTTCGCCGGTTCGGAAGGTTTCTTCAAATACCGCCTTGCCCACAGTGATATTAACCTGTCCGCTGTCTATCAGACGCAGCGTCTCGGCGAGCTGCTCTGGCGACACCGGTATACACTCCGGTTCGGCGCCATCTTCTTTGAGCAGGCGGAGCAAGTCCGTCATAATCAGGTTGCACACCTTTTTTGGCTCGCTGTATTCGTCAAGGCACGCCTCAAAGAACATGGCAATGTCCTTCTCCGCCGTCAGCACACCCGCGTCATATTCCGACAGACCCATCTGTTCAACATAGCGCTTTTTTTTCGCTTCCGGCAGCTCGGGCAGGCTGTGATAAAGCTCTTGTATGCGTTCATCCGACAACGTGACCGGCACCAGATCCGGATCAGGAAAATACCGGTAGTCATGCGCCTCTTCTTTCCCGCGCATCGGGTAGCTTTTGCCTTTGACATCATCGAAACGCCTGGTTTCCTGCCGAATCACGCCGCCGTCTTCAATTTCAGCGATCTGCCGCGCACTTTCCGCTTCAATCGCCCGGCAAACCGCGGAGAAGCTGTTCAGATTCTTCATTTCAGTACGCGTCCCCAAACTGTCGCTGCCTGCTTCACGGACGGAAATATTGACATCACAGCGCAGTGATCCTTCCTGCATCTTGCAGTCCGACACGCCGGTGTACTGCATGATGCTTTTAAGCGTTTCCAAAAACATTCTGGCCTCTTCGGCGCTGCGCATATCCGGCTCCGTGACGATCTCAATCAGCGGCACGCCGCAGCGGTTATAGTCCACCGCCGTCCCCGCGCCAGCGTCGTGCAGCAGTTTACCCGCATCTTCTTCCATGTGAATGCGCGTGATGCGAATACGTTTGGATCCTGACTCGGCGATGATGTCCACATAGCCGTCTTTGCAGATAGGCAGGTCAAACTGCGAAATCTGATACGCTTTGGGCAGGTCGGGATAATAATACCCCTTGCGGTCCATTTTTGAAAATGTGGCGACTTTGCAGTTAGTGGCCAGGCCCGCTTTGGCGGCAAACTCCACAACCTTTTCATTAAGCACAGGCAGCACGCCGGGCATGCCGGTGCACACAGGGCAGCAATGGGTGTTGGGCGCACCGCCGAACTTGTTTTCACAGCCGCAGAATATTTTTGTGGCAGTCGCCAGCTCAACATGAACCTCCAGCCCGATCACCGTTTCGTATAGCATCACTGCTCACCCCCTGCAAACGTTGGTGCGCCAATTGGCGTTATTTCCTGCTCAAGCGCACAGGCTGCCCGCAGCATCACGGCTTCGCCCAGAGGCTTAGCGATGATCTGCATGCCAATGGGCAGCCCCTGCCTGCTCAGGCCGCAAGGCAGTGAAATAGCTGTCAGTCCCGCGATATTGACAGGTACGGTGTAAATGTCCGTCAGATACATCTGCATCGGGTCGTTCTTTTCCCCCGCTCTAAACGCCGGCGCAGGCGCTGTGGGCGATATGATAATGTCATATTTCTCGAACAGCCTGTCAAAATCCCGCTTTATCAGCGTGCGAACCTTGAGTGCCTTTAAGTAATAGGCATCATAGTAGCCCGAGCTTAACACGTAGTTGCCCAGCATCATGCGCCGTTTAACCTCTGCGCCAAACCCTTCGTTGCGCGTCTTGATATACATGTCCACTATGCCGTCGAACTGCGCGGCGCGATGCCCGTATTTGACACCGTCATAGCGGGACAAATTTGATGTTGCCTCAGCTGACGAAATGATGTAATACGCCGATAGCGCATAATCGAACGTGGGGAGCGACGTTTCTTCTACCACTGCGCCTAAATTCTCAAAGCTTTCGGCAGTCTTTTTCATGGCATCACGGACGTCCGGATCCAGCCCATCACCGAAATACTCCTTGGGAATACCGATCCTCATACCCTTGACGCCGTCGTTTATGCCCTGCGAGTAATCCGGGTAGCTGATGTTCATTGACGTGGAATCCCTTTTATCATGACCGCATATCACATTCAGCATCGATGCGGCATCCTCCACTGTGCGCGCAAAAGGACCGATCTGATCAAGCGATGATGCAAATGCCACCAACCCATAGCGCGATACCGCACCATAAGTCGGCTTCACCCCCACCACACCGCAATAGGCCGCCGGCTGACGGATGCTCCCGCCCGTATCAGAGCCAAGCGCCATGGGCGCGTAACCGGCTGATACAGCCGCCGCACTGCCGCCCGATGAGCCGCCCGGCACCCGGTTTACATCCCATGGGTTTGACGTCATATGAAACGCGCTGTTCTCAGTGGACGAGCCCATCGCAAACTCATCAAGGTTGGATTTTGCCAGTGTGATAATACCGTGCTGCTTGAGCTTTTCAACCACATGCGCATCGTAAGGAGGCGTGAAATTTCTGAGCATATTTGACGAGCAGGTCGTCGGAATGCCGCTGGTGCAAATATTGTCCTTGATAATTGCCGGGATGCCGTCAAGCGCGCCACGTTCCTCGCCCCTCGCCCGCCGCCTGTCCGATTCCTCCGCCTCGGCCAAAGCTGTTTCCTCACAGACAAAATTGATGGCGCGGAGCATCGGCTCCTTTTCGGAAATCCTGTCAAGCAGCTCCCTGGTCATCTCATATGAACTGACCTCTTTTTTCTTAAGCGCTTGCATCGCTTGCTTTAATGTCATTTCATGTGCTTTCAATACGGCACCTCACTCAACAACTTTCGGCACGATAAAGCAACCGTTGTCCCGTTCCGGCGCACCGGCTGTCAGCCGCTCGTTTTCCATACTTGGCATCACGACGTCTGCCCGCAGCACATTTTCTATGCCCTGAATATGCGCCGTCGGCGGCACATTCTGCGTATCAAGCTCTGCAAGCCTCTGGGCCGCCATCAATATGGCCTCGAGATCATGCTGGAAATTCTTCTTCTCCTGTTCGGAAAAGCTCAGTCGTGATAGCGTCGCAATCTTGTCCACCTCTTCTACTGGTACACGCATGCTGTCCCTCCTCAATTCAGGCATTTGGTTCAAATAAGTATGTGGCGACAAAGCCTTTATTTCCACTGCCGATATAGTCTATCAGAAAGACCTTGCCTTGAGTGGTTTCTATCTCCGGTGTGCTGCAAAGCCCCATCAACTCGGGATGATCTTGGCCGACAACATCATATACAAACAATCCATACGGGAATCCATCCGCAGGGAGAGACACCGAGGCATCCGTATAGACTATTCTGCCATTATTCAGAAAGCCAAAATCCACTATTTCGGCATCCCGCGCAATCACAGTTGCGTCCCCCGTTTCTATATCACACAGTTTTAAGCTCGTCAATACCTGTTCATTTTTTCCATCCTGTGTCTCAAGCACCAGAAGACTTTTACCGTCCGGAGAAATCTTGATATCGGCACCTGTTGTAATCAGGCGTCTGGTCTCCCCAACCTCATAGACCTGCTGGGCCAAGCTGTCTGCAAAGTAAATACGCTGCTCAAATACCGCAAGGCTTCCTTCACTGCCGGGCCGCTCCTCCACCGCGTTTATCGCAATCAGTCCGTCGTCTGAAAAAGTGCAGACACGCAGCTGCATGGCTTCGTATCCCGACATGGTATAAAGCTTGTTCTCCTGATTCGACCAGGCGAACGCCGATGTCTGGCTTCCCAGTCCTTCTTCTCCAAGATTGATCAATGCACCCGCCAAAAAGTCATAAACATAGAGCACTCTATTCTCAATTGATACATCCAGAAGCGCAATATAGCGCCCATCCGCAGAAAAAGCCGCCCTGTCAAGATAGAAAAACTCAGGCGCGTCCACATTTTGTATCCGCCCATTTGTTTCAAGAATCCAAAGCTTTTCGGATAGAAGGTAACTATCCTGCTCCAAAGCGGGCTCACCCGGCTGGTATGGTCGTGAAAAAGCCAATCGTCCATCCGGCGCAGACGCCAGATAGCGGCCATTTTGAATGATGACTGGTGTATCAACGAATCTGCCA
>CAZNVX010000026.1:10940-14077 GCA_964576225.1 uncultured Christensenellaceae bacterium | reverse complement strand
GAAGGCCGCATGAAATCGCCCCAATATGTGGGGCAGGTCACGAAAATATACGCGGCGCTGCTCAAAGACGCTCGCGAAGGGCGTCCGCTTCGCGTCAATGCTTCAGATATCGAGGATCTTAAAAAGGTGTTCAACCGCGGGTTTACCAAAGGTCATCTTTTTAAAATGAAAGATGATGACCTGATGAGCGTTCTGCGGCCAAACCACGCCGGTGTGCCTCTGGGGTGCGTTGCGTCGGCCGGCCGTGAGGGCATTTATCTGGCGCTGACAGCCCCTTTGCGTCAGGGAGACGGAATTAAATTTGAAGGCAACGATGAGGGGTTTTTCTGCAACCGGATATATTTGCGCGGGCTCCTGGTCAGCGAAGCCCAGGCGGGCGATACCGTGCTGCTTGAAGGCAAAGCCGACACGCAGCCGGGGGATACTGTTGTCAAAACCAGCGACGCGGCGCTGTTGGCGCGGCTGGCGAATACGGGTGAGCGAAAGGTAATGATAAACGGACATCTAGAGGCCCTGACAGGGCAGCCGCTCCGGCTGACATTACGGGATGCGGATGGCCATTGCGCTCAGGCACAGGGGGAGATCGTCTCCCGGGGGCGCACGCGGCCCATTACGGCGGATGAGCTGAAAGAAAATGCCGAAAAGCTGGGCGGTACGCCGTATGAATTCGAGCGCTTGGACGTGGACACAGATGGGGTTTCCTTTGTGGCCAAAAGCGTGCTGAACGCACTGCGGCGGGAAGCTGTTCAGCTTTTGACGGACGCGCGTATAAAAAAGCGTGTGGGGCGAACTGCGGGCTATGTGCCGCCAAAGCTGTCGGTTGATGCTTTGCCTGAACAGCCTGTCTTGCATGTTCTGGTGCGGAGCGCTGTCCAGCTTGAAGCCGTGGGCTCTTTGGTGACAGGCGATATCTATACCGAAGACGAGGCTCTCTATTTTGCCCGCAGACTTAAATACCCGAGACTGCGTTTAAAGACCGACCGGCTGGCTGACCGTTCGCCGACGATGACTGATGAGCGCCTGCTTGTCACGGATCATGGCGGGCTGCACGCTTATCCCTCTTATAACGACGTGGTGCTGGACTGCTCTGTCGGCGCGCTCAATGCTGATGCGCTGGCGGTTTACTTCACGCTCGGAGCACGTCGTATCGCGCTGTCCCCCGAGTTGAATATCCTGCAGACTGTCGATATGCTCTCAGCATTTGTAAAAAATTATGGGCATTTGCCGCCGGTAGAAGCGCTTGTGTACGCGCGGCATGAACTGATGGCCTTGCGCCACTGCGTTATCCGTCATGCGCTGGGCGACGCTGTCTGCGAACGGTGCCGAAATGAGCGGTTCTCGCTTCAGGACGATGCCAAACGGAAATTTCTGATACTGACGACTCAGCGTTGTGAAAACCGTCTGTTTGAACACCGTCCGGCTGAGGCGGACGTGGGCGCACTGTTGTCAGCCGGCGTTCGCCATTTTCGCGTGGAGCTGATGGACGAGGAAGCCGCACAGAGCCGCACAATCATCAAGAAATTCCGCAAAACGCTCTGCCGGGGAGAAGCACCGTGAGCCTGATCAGGGGGTTTGCGCCCATCGCCGATGCAAACAGCCGTGTGCTGATACTGGGGTCAATGCCGTCCGAGGCCTCACTGGCAAAAAGCGAGTATTACGGACATCCGCGCAATGCGTTCTGGCCGTTGGTCAGCGCTTTGCTCGGCGAGCCGTACCGCGAAGAGTATGCCGCCAGAAAGGCCATGCTATTAAGGCATGGCATCGCGCTGTGGGATGTGGCAGCGGCATGTGAGCGGGAGGGCAGTGGTGATGCAGCGATCCGAAACGTGACTGCAAATGATTTCCCGTCCTTCTTTACCGCACATCCTGCCGTGATGCACGTTTTCTTCAACGGCAGCAAAGCCTACGAGCTCTATAAGCGGCATGTCGGTTTTTCGGAAGGCCGTTTCCGATACGATCGGCTGGGCTCAACCAGCCCCGCTCACGCCATATCATTTGAAGAAAGGCTGAATGACTGGACACGCATTCTCACTCATTTAAAGAATGGGGGTTAACAATGAAGGAACACGAATTTGATTTGATGTATCAAAAGGCCGTCGACTCGTCGGTAAGAGGCGAGATTTCTGCGCTGTTCGATGCGACGGATTGTGACACTCACGCGCTGGACTGCTTAAAAAACCCGCGCAATCATCCGGCTGTGGTGCGACTTGGGCCTTGCGTGTGCAGCGATAAAGGTTGTGCGGGCGTTTGTTTCTATGGTGCCATCACGCATGATCCTTCGGGCAATGCCACGATATCCGCGCAGGACTGTGTTGGCTGCGGTGACTGTATCAAAGCGTGCGATTCACACAACCTGGCAGAGATCAGGGAGGCCATGCCGATATTCGACCACATCAATCAAGGGCAGGCGGTGTATGCGCTGATCGCGCCCGCATATATCAGCCAGTTCGGGCGCGGGGCGTCGCCGGGCCGTCTACGGTCCGCGTTCAAAAAACTCGGTTTCACCGGCATGATCGAGGTGGCGCTGTTCGCGGACATACTCACGCTCAAGGAAGCGCTGGAATTCGACGAGTCGGTCAAGCGTGAGGAAGATTTTGTGCTGACAAGCTGCTGCTGTCCCATGTGGGTGGCAATGATTCAAAAGGTATACGGGCAGCTCATGCCGCATGTGCCGCCGTCGGTTTCGCCAATGGTGGCGTGCGGCCGGGCGATCAAAGCGATGTATCCCCAAGCGAAAACAGTGTTTATCGGGCCTTGTATTGCAAAGAAAGCGGAAGCCCGTCAGGCAGACATTGCGGACGCGGTGGATTATGTGCTGACATTTCGTGAAACAGCCGATATTTTTTCAGCGGCGGGTATAGAGCCGGCGTTGCTTGAAGAAGATCTGCGCGATCATTCATCGGCAGGGGGACGGTTGTATGCGCGCACCGGCGGGGTCAGCGAAGCGGTATCGTCCACGCTTGAGATGCTGCGCCCCGGGCGGTCGATCCCGCTGAAAAGCCGTCAGGCAGAGGGTGTTCCGGCCTGCAAGCAGATGCTCAGGGAGGTTATGGACGGCCATGCGAATGCCAACTTTATTGAAGGCATGGGCTGTGTCGGCGGTTGCGTGGGCGGCCCCCGGGCGCTGATACCTCGCG
>CAZNVX010000026.1:0-10930 GCA_964576225.1 uncultured Christensenellaceae bacterium | reverse complement strand
AAAAAACGTGGATGCATACGCAAAGCAGGCATCCAGCCAAACGCCCGTCAACAATACGTTTGTTCTGGACCTGCTGTCCCGTCTTGGCTTTGACACCATTGAAAGCCTCATCTCGGGGGGTAATATGCTCACCCGCCGTTTTGAATAATATACGAGTGATTCAGGCATGAAGCGAACAACTTTGCGGCACAATACTTAAAAATATGCTTTATGTGAGATAATGACCATGCATGAACACTCTTTATGGACGGACACAGAAAAGCCGCAGTTTCCCCGGCTGGAAGGCGTGAAGCCATGTGATGTGGCGGTGGTGGGCGCCGGTCTTACGGGCATCACCACCGCATTGCTGCTGGCGCGTGCGGGCGTGAATGTGGCTGTGGTGGAAGGCGACGCTGTGGGCAGCGGCACAAGCGGACGCACCACCGCGAAGGTGACGGCGCAGCACGATGTGCGTCTGCACGGGCTGGGAGAAAACAAAGCGCACGGATATATGGCAGCCAACAGCGCGGGGCTTGGCCTTATTGGCCGTTTGATTATGGAGTACGGCATATCATGCGATTTTGAGCCGTGCCCGGCTTATGTATACGCCCGAAATGACGAAGAAGAAAAAGAAATTAAAAAAGAACTGGACATCTGCGAACGCATCGGTGTCTCATTAAGGCTGACCAAGGAAACGGCATTGCCGTTTAAAGTCAGGTGCGCACTGGTGATGGACGGACAGGCCTGCTTCCATCCGCTCAAATACCTGTACGCGCTGGCGGGAGTTCTGCGCGAGATGGGTGTGCCGATATATGAACGGTCACGCGTGATCGATATGGAGCGGGAAGAAAAGGTTGTGTCGGTACGAACCAAACAAGGCGCGCTGCGCCCGAAGGCTGTGGTGCTGGCCACAGGGTATCCGCTTGTCGAATTTCCGGGGCTGTTTTTCCTGCGGCTGCATCAGGAGAGGTCGTATCTGATGGCGGTCAGGCAGAGTATTGATACCGGCGGTATGGGCATCACGGCGGGGTCGCCTGTCAATTCGGTGCGCACGCACAGCATGGGTGGCGAAGGCTGGCTGATCGTTGGGGGCTTCGGGCACAAGACAGGGCAGGAGGATAACAAGGACGATACGGGATATGCACCGCTTAGAGCTTTCCTGCAGCGATTTGGCAGCCTGTCTCCTGAGTACGGCTGGTCAGCGCAGGACTGCGCGACGCTGGACAGCATTCCGTATGTGGGCGGCTTGTATAAAGACGGACCCAACGTGTATGTGGCCACCGGCTTCAACAAATGGGGCATGACAAACAGCGCCGCGGCATCCTTGATGCTGTGTGATCTGATCACCGGCAGCAATGTCATCGACCCGGAGGTTCGTGCGTTGTTCGATCCGCTGCGCGTGGCGCCGGCGTCCTCGGCAAAGGGTTTCGCGGTGCAGACAGCGGATACGGTGCGTGCGTTCACGGCAGGAAGAATGGGTATTGAAGAAAGCAGTTTGGATGACATCAAACCGGGGGAAGGCGCAGTCAGGCGGGTGGACGGCCAGGCCCGTGCCATATATAAAGACGAAAAGGGTGATATCCGTATGTATTCGGCCGCCTGTACGCATTTGAAATGCCCGGTTGAGTATAACGCCGCCGAGCGTACATTCGACTGCCAGTGTCACGGCTCGCGCTTCTCGCTTACAGGCGATGTCATAGATGGGCCGGCCAAACACCCCTTAAAGCCTGCCGACACTGAATAATCGGAGCGGGATATGCACTGCCGGGGCTGCAAAGACGGCTGCGTTTGCTTCAAAAAGACATTTCCTTTCCTGCGGCTCTGTACGCCAGCTCATACAGATAAAGCTGGCTGTTCAGCGGCGGTTCATCATCTGCTCGGCTCTGCTTTTCATAAGCGCCGTCAGAACGAAGCCGGCGCGCCTTAACGTTGTCCTTGAAGACAAGCTCAAGCATCTCAACGATGCGGTCTGCGATGGATGTATCGAGTATCGGGCATGCGATTTCTATGCGCCGCTCTGTGTTCCGCGTCATCCAGTCCGCTGATGAGATATATACCTGACGGCGCTCGCCCGTGCCAAAACAGTAAACGCGTGAATGCTCCAAAAAGCGCCCGACTATACTGACGACAGTGATGTTTTCGGTCTGGCCGGGTACGCCGGGCCGCAGGCAGCAGATGCCGCGGATGATCAGCCGTATGGTGACACCTGCCTGCGACGCCCTGACCAGCGTGTCAATGATGCGCTTGTCCGTCAGGGAATTAAACTTGGCCAGCACCGCAGCGGGACGGCCGGCGGCAGCCTGCAAGATTTCCTCCTCGATTTTTTCCAGCACAGCATCCCTAAGCTGTGACGGCGCAACAAGCAGCCGGCTGTAGCTGCCCTGCGTGTTGTTGACGAGTATATCATTAAAAACCGAGACAGCATCAAGGCCGATATCCGGATTGGACGTAATCAATGACAAATCGGTGTACAGCCGCGCGGTGCGTTCATTGTAATTGCCTGTGCCGACCTGTGTGATGTAGTGTATGCTTTTGTCTGTTTTACGGGTGATGAGCAGAAGCTTGCAGTGAACCTTGCAGTCGTGCACGCCGTATATCACGCGGCAGCCTGCCTCCGCCAGACGGGTGGCCCATTCTATGTTCTGCTCTTCGTCAAAACGTGCACGAAGCTCCACAACCACAATAACATCCTTGCCGTTCTCCGCCGCGGCGATCAGGCTGTGTACGATCTCGGACTGACGGGCCACACGATAAAGCGTCATCTTAATGGACACCACCTCAGGATCCTCGGCCGCCTCATCAAGCAGGCGAATCAAAGGCTTCATGGATTCATACGGGTACGAGAAAAACAAATCCTTCACCATGACCTGCTCGAGCATACGTTCGTGCTGATTGACCATCAGGGAGTCCTGCGGTGAGAGCGGCGTGAAGAGCAGTTTTTTTCGCTGCGCCGGCGACAGCAAACGGTCAAGCTCGAAGACGTGGGATAAATCCAGCGGGCTTTTTGTCCGCAGCACGCGGTTCTGATCCAGATTGAGCCTCTTGCAAAGATAGCGTATCAGATCCTTTTCAGCGCCCCCCTGAATTTCGAGCCGGACGGGCGATAGCTTGACGCGTTTTTTGAGCAGTTCCTTCATGGTAAAACGAAAGTCAATGTCCTCATCGAACATGGACGAATCTGTGATGATGTCGGCGTTTCGCGTCACGCGAAAGATCGTTTTGTCACTGGGCTTATTGCCGCCAAACAGCGTATCCGCAAAATGATAGATCAGTTCCTCGGCCAGCACAAAGCGAAGACCCGGCCCGGGCAGCATCACGAATCGGTCGAAAGCCCCGGTGGCCGGGATAATGCCAAAGCTTGTGTTGTGCTGCGATTCAATATACACACCCACGTAAATGCGCCGGTTCATAAGAAAGGGGAAGGGATGCCGGTTATCAATAATCTGCGGAGAAAGCAGCGGATAGATTTCCCGCATATAATAGCTGCGGATGTATTCCTTGTCCCGCTCATTTAAATCAGATATCCGTAAATGCCTGATCTGGTGTTTGGCAAGCTTTTTCATGCAGGCGCGATAAATCATATCCTTGCGCCCAATCACCCGCCGAAGGGTTTTGAGCACGGCCTGTATCTGTGCTTTGGCACTCATGCCCGTCTTATTATCCGCCGGCGCCTCGCGGATGAGCATCTGATCCTGAAGGCTGCCGATACGGATCATAAAGAATTCGTCCAGGTTGTTCATAAAGATATAAATATACTTTAGCTGCTCAAAGACAGGGACGCTGCTGTCCGCGGCCTCCTCAAGCACGCGCTCATTAAACTTAAGCCAGCTGAGTTCGCGGTTAATGTAGACGGCATCACATGGCTTCTGTCTGCCACTCATGATTCACCTCCAAGAAGTGTTTTGTCCAGCAAATAACCCTCGCGCACGCCGTATTTGCTTAACACAGCCGTTGTCGCGCCGGCTTTCGCCGCAACGGCGCGCAGCGCAATCATTCCGGGCACTATCGTCTGCATCCTGCCGGGGATCACCGCCCCAAGCCGCTTGTTATGATTTTCGTCCGCCAGATACAACAGCATCGGGCTCAAATCCGAAACCAGATATGAATAGTCTTTGGCGGGTGACGCGTATGCGAATATGGCTCTGTGCAGCTTTGTGACGGCCCGCGCCGTGCCGCCGATGGTATAAATGGTATCTGCCTGGGCGCTGCCAAGCCATTCCACCTCT
Source organism: uncultured Christensenellaceae bacterium (assembly GCA_964576225.1). Taxonomy (GTDB): domain Bacteria; phylum Bacillota; class Clostridia; order Christensenellales; family SZUA-584; genus SZUA-584. Next base: position 6,725 of record CAZNVX010000026.1, on the reverse strand, counting down.
TTTAGAAAACCTTCGATTCCTCTCTCCATCTGCGCTGCCTCCCTTGCGCCGGGGAAGCGTCCCTGTGCATGGTCGATTGAGAGCTTTAGCGAGCCGGTGGGCAGGCTGACGCATTGATGCAGACGTCCGTTGCGCACATGGATAATTTCCATGCTCGCGCCGCCGATATCAAGCGCAATGGCATTGCGGATTCGCGGCGAATGCTGCATCAGCCCCAGATAGTCATAATATGCTTCCTTCTCGCCGGACAGCAGCTCCACATCGATGCCTGTCTGGCTTCGGACGCGGCTGATCACTTCCTGCGCGTTGTGCGTGCCGCGCAGTGATGCCGTTGCAAAGCAATAGAGGCGATCGGTTAACGTCTGTGCCGCGCGCTTGTGTTCCTCCAGTGTCTCAATCGCTTTGCGTATCCCCTCCTCGGAAAGAACACCGCTGTTCACATACCGGATGATGCCGAGCGTCGTTTTTTGCTTATGCAGCAGCCGAAACACATGACAGCCAACTCTGTATACAGCCAGCGTGACGGTATTGGAGCCAAAGTCAATGACCGCGCAAACATTTTCCCTCATTCTTTCTCCGTTTCAGTTTGTTCGTGTTTCTATTTATACTATCGCAAATGATGCAGTTTCATGAGCAGAGGCAGCGGGTCTGTGAAAAAAGCCTGGAGCTATCACATATATCATCTTAAAGTAATTATAAAACCACATCAACTGAATGTTAAGACTGTGTAAATAAAAATTGCAATAGCATAAAAAGGGTTAATCTGCTTAAGAAAGATTGCGGGACGCACAATCGCCCACGCAAATGTTTGCGCGGGCGAGCGTCAGGAGGAAGAGAAAAACCGGTCTGCATGAATTGCCTTAGTCTTATCATATGCAGGCTGCCTGTTTTTCTGAACGCTTCATGAATCAGGAGGCCGTTTTTTTATCCGACGAGAGCATGGCCTCCATGGCTTGTTGGACGGCGCTGCGCATTTGAAGCACACGGCTGCGTTCCGTACCCGTTTGCAGCGGATATTCAGGCGCGCCGATGCGCAGCGTGATAAGAGGCTTGCTGCGCAGCCTGGCAGCGAGCCCGCTCGGTTCACGGAACGTAAACACCATCGGCAGCACAGGAACGCCGGACCTGACGGCGAGATGAAAAGCGCCGTTACGGAAAGGACGCAGCTCGTTGTGCCACGGCCACAGCGAGGCCTCGGGGTAGAAGTGGACAATGCGTCCCTTTTCCAGCTGCGCCCGCATCGATTCCATAAAGGCATGCAGGGCTTTGGGTGACTCGGGTATCGGCACACCGCCCAGCAGCCGCACAAGTCGGCGCACAACGGGAATCTCGAAGTTGGCCTTGAGGGTGGCGAAGAAGGGCTTTCGTGGAAACAGCGTGCACGCCACCATGGGAGAGTCGAGCATGTGGACATGATTGGTGACAGTCACGGCGCCGCCTTTCAGATACCGCATGTTCTTTTTGCCGACGATCTTGAGGCCGAAGAAAACCCGCGAGACGATATCCAGCAGCGGCACGGCGATCACGTAAAACAGCAGGGCTGAACCCAACCGGAAGAATATATTGCGGTTAACGAACCGGTATCTCTCGTCGACGCGGTATACATATGGGGTGGGCATGTGCACCACGTGCGCGTTCTCGTCACGGGGGTCGGCGGCGGCGGTGCGCTGCTCGGCAATCACACGTGCATAAACCTGTTCTATGCGTTCCATGGATTTTTCTATTGCGTAGTCATCTGCCTCATGCAGATATCTTTCCCGCATCTGCAAGCGTTCCTCGGGGTGCTCGATCCAGTAATCGATTTTTTTGGCGAGGTCGGCGGCGTCCTTGTTTCTGAACAGGCTGCGTTCGTCCAGCGCAAACTGGCGCGCGGCGCTCATCTGTGAATCCGCGATGACGGGCACAAGGCCGCTCGCAATGGCCTCAAGGCACACAATGGCTTCAATCTCCGCTTCGGCGGCGTGCACATAAAGGTCACAGCTGTTGTAGATCCGCATGATTTCGCTTTGGCTGACATACTTGAACTGCGGCGGGTTTTTCAGCTTGCGCCCCAGCCGTTCATAACAGCACTGTTTTGGGCCCTTACCCAAAAACACGAGCTGCAGGCGGTCGGCGTGCTTGGACTGCATGGCTGCTTTGATCACGAGATCCTGCCGCTTTTCGGAAGACAGCCGTCCCACCATCAGGATCACAAATTTGTTGTTCCATTCCGGAGGCTTTTGAACATCCATCGGTTTGAACGCTTCGTCGACGCCGTTGGATATCACATGCAGACGCGCCGCATAACCATGCTTTTGCAGCTGTTGGGCTATAAAACGCGACGGACAGTGGATGTCACGGATGTAGCGGTAGAAACGGCGGCGGAACGACCGGTAGAAGTGGCGCGCGATAAAAGGAAAGTGCTTTAAGCCAATGTTATAAGTGATGTTCTCGGGCTGGCAGTGGAAAGCCGCCATATGAGGGATTCCCATGCGGCGAGCCACCTTGCGCGCCCCACGGCATAGCCGGAACGGCAAAAAGAAGTGCACGACATCCACGCCCTCAAAGGCCTGTTCCAATACGGCTTTGTCGGGCTTGCCGAAACACATGCCATGAACCCGGAAGACTGGATTGAGCGGACCGAAGTCCGCTGTGGGCACCACATGCTTATCCGGCGCCGGATTGCCTGTCGCGATAATGCGCACCTCGTGTCCGCGTGCGCGAAGATGACGGGCAAACCGGGCTGCAGAAACAGACGTGCCGTTGTTCTGGTTGTCATACTGGTCGATGACAAATGCAATTTTCATGTTCTGTCAATAAAGGAATAGCAAATAAAATGATAAGTATGATTGCGGTGGAATCCTTTATTGCTGACCTCCTTTCCGACAATCTAAGGGGAGACGGTATATAGGATATAGAATAACTACTTATATCTTACTACAGAAAAGACAAAGCCGCAACGAATTTGTCGTTATCAGCGCCGTTATTGTAACTCTATAGGTTTATTTATGCAGGAAACTTGACGGATGAGTTATTATGCTGTATAAAAGTATCTGACGGGAATGAAGTTCTCCCTTGGCACTGGGCCAAAAACGCGAGTATTGCTGATGACTTCTGTATTCACAGACAGCTGTCATTGGCTTTTTTATTCCACGCAATGCGCACGATGGAAGGACACAGCGATGTTAATCAGTATCGCGCTTATACTCATCTGTGGTTTTATTCTCAGCGGGGTTTTTCACAAACTGCATATTCCGGGTTTGCTGGGTATGCTCATATCGGGGATACTGCTGGGGCCGCATGTCCTTGATCTGATTGATCCGGGGATACTGGAAATATCTCCTGACCTGCGGGAAATCGCTCTGATCGTGATTCTGGTGCGTGCGGGTCTTTCGCTCGATATCAAAGACTTAAAAAAGGTGGGGCGCCCTGCGATTCTGATGTGCTTTGTTCCCGCCACTTTTGAGATCGCGGGGGCTATGCTGCTTGCGCCGCCGTTGCTGGGCGTGACGCTGATAGAAGCGGCGATCATGGGCGCGATGCTGGCCGCTGTGTCGCCTGCCATCATTGTTCCTAAAATGCTGACACTGATGGAGAAAGGGTATGGCCGGGACAAGAGCATACCGCAGCTGATTATGGCTGGCGCCTCGGCGGATGATATCTATGCCATCGTACTGTTTACGTCGTTTATCGGCGTTGCCAAGGGGGGAGATTTCAGTGTTGCGTCTTTGCTGACCATACCGGTATCCATTTTAACCGGTTTCGCGGTTGGTATCGGTTTTGGTTTCGTTCTTGTTCAGGTTTTCAAACGCTTTCATATACGCGATACGATCAAGGTGCTGATTATTTTAGGCGCTTCTTTGCTAATGGTCGGGTTCGAGGGTTATATCGCCGATATCGTTCCTTTTTCCGGCCTTTTGGCGGCAATGTCGCTGGGGGGGACGATACTCAAGCTACGGGAGGTAGTTGCCAAACGAATATCGGGAAAGTTCTCCAAGATATGGGTGGCAGCTGAGCTGATCCTGTTCGTTCTGCTGGGGGCCGCCGTGGATATCCGCTATGTGTTTGGCGCCGGGCTTGCTGCGGTATTGGTGATTATCGGCGCACTGGTGTTCAGAGCAGTGGGAACGTCCGCCAGTTTGATAAAGTCAGGGCTCAATGCAAAGGAATCTTTGTTTTGCAATCTTGGATACCTGCCGAAGGCCACAGTGCAGGCCGCCGTGGGCGCGATACCTTTGGCCGCCGGTATCGCGGGAGGCAACACGATATTGAGCGTGGCTGTGTTGTCCATCATCATCACAGCGCCGCTCGGGGCAATTGCGATCGATTTCTCATATATGAGACTGCTCAACAAAGCAAAGACTGATACCAAGCGTGCCTGATGTGGATGCTGTCAGGCTGAATAAGGGCCGTGTAAAGCGCTGCCGGCCCGTATCAACCCTGGCTGTTGCCTTTTTTGCCGGTTGTGTATTATAATGTTCGGCGGATGAACACACAGTATTTGATCCACAAATGAAATGCAAAACGAGGGGTATTATGCTTGAACTCAAAGACGTCCGGCTGCGTATCGGCGAAGCGGACATACTTGGCGGTATCAGCCTGCGGCTGGAAAAGAAAAGGATATATGCAGTGACGGGGCCGAACGGCAGCGGCAAGTCGTCTTTGGCGCGTATCATCATGGGTATTCAAAAGCCGACATCCGGCTCGCTCTATATGGACGGGCAGGACATAACGGATATGGATATCACGCAGCGCGCGCGTCACGGTATCGGATACGCGTTTCAGCATCCGCCGCGTTTTAAGGGCATCAAGGTCAAGGAGCTGCTCGCGCTGTCGGCAGGTCAGGACACGCAGGCTGTGTGCGATCTGCTTTTCTCCGTGGGTCTGTGTTCGCGCGATTATCTGGAGCGCGATGTGGACGCCACGTTGTCCGGCGGCGAAATCAAGCGCATCGAAATCGCGTCGGTGCTGGCGCGGAATCTGAAGGTGGCGGTATTCGATGAGCCGGAGGCGGGCATTGATCTGTGGAGCTTTCAGAAGCTGGCCGAAACGTTTAAGGTGATGCATCAGAAGCTGGACACGACGATCGTTATCATCTCTCATCAGGAGCGCATACTTGAGCTGGCAGACGAGATCCTGCTGCTGTCCGACGGCATGATAAAAAGGCACGTATCACAGGACGCCTTGTGGAAGCGGGGTATCACGGACGGCTGCGGCTGCAGCGAGGAATGCGGCAAGGTGGAGGTGCAGGATGCTCAGTGCGCTCGATAAAGTGATACTCGAACAGGTGGCAGGCTTGCATGACATTCCGCAGGGCGCTTACAATATACGCCGCAACGGTGAGTCCGCCGGGCGCAGCACCACGGCCAATATCGATATTGTATCCAAGACAGACAAGCCGGGGATCGACATCATTGTCAAGCCGGAAACCATAGGGGAGAGCGTCCATATTCCCGTTATTGTATCAGCAGAGGGGTTAGAGGACGTGGTGTACAACACGTTTGAGATCGGACAGAACGCCGATGTGCTGATTGTGGCCGGCTGCGGCATCCATAATGCAGGCAAAGACAAAGCGCAGCATGACGGTATACACGAATTCTTTGTGCGGCGCGGCGCGCGCATCCGCTATGTGGAAAAGCATTACGGGCAGGGAGACGGCACCGGCGAGAAGGTGCTCAATCCCAAGACCATTATCCATGTGGAGGAAGGCGCATCTGCTGAGCTGGAGCTTGTGCAGATTCGCGGGGTGGACAGCACCCGCCGCGACACCGAGGTGCATTTGGCTCACGGCGCCAGGCTGATCGTGACGGAACGCCTGTTAACAGACGGTGTGCAGCAGGCTTATTCGAATATTTCCATCGATATGGGGGGCGGAGACGCTTCGGCGCAGATCATCTCACGCTCGGTGGCGCGCGGTCATTCCCGGCAGGACTTTGCTTTCGATTTGATCGGACGCGGAGCGTGCCGCGGTCACATCCAGTGCGACGCCATTATCATGGACAATGCTGTGGTGATATCCACGCCGCGCATATCAGCGTATCATGAGGACGCGCAGCTGGTGCATGAAGCGGCTATTGGGCGTCTCGAATCACAGCAGCTGTTGAAGCTGGAATCTCTCGGGCTTTCGCCGCAGGAGGCGGAGGATACAATACTCAAAGGCTTTCTGCGATAATGCGATGTGTCATAGAGCGCTTCCTGCAGGGGGCACTTTTACTTGCAGAAAACCTTAGGCCTCACTTACTCTTAATTCCTCACTTCGGGAAACCCTGCGAAGCGAGGCTGAGAGAGAAAAAGCTTGTCCTGTCCGCATCATCCGTCAGCGTAGGGTGATGAAAAGAACGCCCCGTTGGGGGCGCTCTTCGGCCTTGACGGCCATCGTATGATTGGATACATCTCTCTTTTATCGGCTTGTTAGGAACCGCTTTTATCAGGCTTGCCGCTGTCCGGCTTGTTGTCCGGCTTGCCGCCGCCCGGCTTGCTGTCCGGCTTGCCGCTGTCCGGCTTGTTGTCCGGCTTGCCGCCGCCCGGTTTGATGTTGTCCGGCTTGCCGCCGATGACATTATTATTCTTGTTATCATCCTGGCCGCCGGTGACTTCATCCGTTTCGACGTTGGGGTCCTCCCATTTGTCGTCTAAAACCCAGTCGGCATCAAAGCCCCAGGAGAGCATCCGCTCGATAACCACTGGATCAAGCCCCAGCGCCTTGACGGCATCCATAAACTGACCCCGTGCCAGTGCTTTGGCAG
>CAZNVX010000025.1:0-14112 GCA_964576225.1 uncultured Christensenellaceae bacterium | reverse complement strand
GATTCTTTTGCCGGCGGCGTGCAGCATTTGGGCTATGGTCGGCACGCTTTGGCCGTCTGCCGTTTGGCCGAGCATGCCGGTTTGTGTGCGGACGCCGCAGGCCATGGCGGTGCCGGAGGAGGCCGAGTCCGGAATGACGGAGGTCACGTTGTGCGTGTGCATGATGCCGGTGACGGGGAAGCGCGTGAAACTGAGCGGACCGAGAGAGATATCTCCCGGTTTGTCGCTGCCGATGAAATACTGCGCCGCGCTGATCTGGGCAAACGACATGCCGTCCCCGATGAACAGGAATATGTATTTGGGAGGGGCAGCCGACGGTGCTGTGTCGGGATCGATGGCGGCGGGCGAAGCCGCCGGCCCCTGCTCAGATACGGGCGCCGGGGTGACGGCCGCTGCGGGCGCGGCAGTGACAACAGGGTTTTGAGCGGACGGCGTGCATCCCGCCAGAGCCAGCACGGTGAGAATCAGGGCCAGTATGCGGATGAACCGCTTGTTGTTCATGGGAGCTCCCCCTTGCGATATTCGGCAAACATTGATGAAACCATATTATACCTTATTGATGGCGGGTTCAACCCATAATCAAAACACCAGCTGCACCAGCAGCATGTAGACGACGGTGCCCGCCGCGATGGACAGCAGCATGCTTCTGCGCCACACGTGCAGCACGATGATGCACAGAACCGCGATGGCTTCCGGAATGCCATGCGGCCAGGTGAGCACGGCTGTGTCTTTAAGGCTGAACACCACCAGCAGGCCGATGACCGCGAACGGCAGCACGTCGCCAAGATAGCGCACGTAGTTGGGCGTGGGTTTGCCGGCGGGGAATACGATAAAGGGAAGGAAACGCGTGATCATGGTGCCCAGAACCACCACGGCGATGATGATAACGGACTGCCACACGGTGATGGTCATGCGGCGTCCTCCTTTTTGCTCAAAGGTTTGCGCAGCAGCGTGAGCACGATAAGGATCAGCGCCATCGCGGGGAGTATGAACTGTGTGGCGCCGAACACGATAAGACAGGCCACCGACGCCGCGAGGCCGATGAGCGCTGGCGCGTGACGCTTGCTTGTCAGCCACTGATCAAGGAAAATCACGACGAACAGCGCAACCAGCACGAACTCGATACCCTTCGTGCTCAAGGAGATGAGGCTGCCCAGCAGGCCGCCGACGGTGGCTCCCAAAAACCAGTAGGCATGGTTGAGCAGCGTGACAAAGAACATAAACCAGCCGCGGTCCACGCCTGCGGGCGGCTGCGCGGCGCAGTTGATGCAGAACGACTCGTCGCACATGCCGAATATCAGGTAGAACTTTTTGATGCCGGCGCCGCGGAATTTATCGATCATCGAGACGCCGTAAAACAGGTGCCGCGCGTTCACCATCAGCGCGAGCGCAAAGGCGCTGAGCGGGTGGAAGCCGGTGATCATCAGGCTGGCGGCGACGAATTCCATCGAGCCCGCGAATATCGTCAGGCTCATCAGCATCGGGTACACAAAGGAAAAACCCAGGCTGTTCATGTAGATGCCGTATGCGAGCCCCAAAAACGAGAACCCGGCGCAAATGGGCAGCGTGAGGGGCAGCGCCGCCCGCAGCGCGCGTGATTTTATCTGCATGGTGTCATCCATCCAATATGGGTTGTGATGGTGATATGATGACGGATGACAGCGGAAATGTCAAGAAAAGGGGGCAGAAAGGGCTTAATTAGAGATGTTGTTCAGGAAAACAAGTGGCTAAAGATTGAATAGTTTTACTATCAACAGGATGACAAGTATAACGATGCCTGCCGCAACGGCAACGGCGAACGCAGCGGATATAACGATGCTCACAGTCATGAACAAAATCCGAACCCATCTGCTTTTTATATGTTTGGTATATAAAAAAAACCGCGCAAACATGTGGCCTGCTAGAGTTTCAGGAAACCATTCAAGAAATAAGTCAATAAAGAAGTCAATAAAGAAGTCCATGTTAATCACCGTTCTGTGAATAATGTATTCGTTTTAGATTTTATGCGCAATCCTTAATAATTACCAAAAGCAAAGAGGCCCCGCATGCGGAGCCTCCTGTCTGTTTCCCGTATTCGAACTATCCCAGAATCTTTTTCAGATCTTCCTCCGGCGTGGAGATGGGCGTGAGGCCGAAGCCGTCCACCAGCGCCTTGAGTATGCCCGGCGAGAGGAACGCAGGCAGCGACGGTCCGATATAGATGTTCTTGATGCCCAGCGACAGCAGCGTCAAAAGGATGCACACCGCTTTTTGCTCATACCACGAGAGCACCAGGGAAAGCGGCAGGTCGTTCACACCGCATTCGAACGCTTCGGCCAATGCGGTGGCCACACGGATGGCGCTGTAGGCATCGTTGCACTGGCCCATGTCCATGATGCGGGGCAGGCCGCCGATTTGACCCAAGTCAAGGTCGTTAAAACGGAACTTGCCGCACGCGAGCGTTAACACCACGGTGTCGTCCGGCGTCCGGCGCACGAACTCGGTGTAGTAGTTGCGGCCCGGCTTCGCGCCGTCGCAGCCGCCCACCAGAAAGAAGTGGCGGATGGCGCCCGCTTTCACCGCGTCGATCACCTTGTCGGCCACGGACAGCACCGTGCCGTGCGCAAAGCCGGTGGTGACCGTCCCGCCGCCGTTGATGCCCGTCATTTTATGGTCTGAGGCGTAGCCGCCCAGCTCGAGCGCTTTTTCGATCACCGGCGTGAAGTCCTTGTCGTCCCCGATGTGCACCATGCCGGGGTACGCCACCACCTCCGTGGTGAAAATGCGGTCCGCATAGCTGCTCTTGACGGGCATGATGCAGTTGGTGGTGAACAGCACCGGCCCGGGGATGTCCGCGAATTCCTTCTGCTGGTTCTGCCACGCTGTGCCGAAGTGGCCCTTGAGGTGCGGGTAGGCCTTGAGCTTCGGATAAGCGTGGGCCGGCAGCATTTCGCCGTGCGTGTATATGTTGACGCCTTTGTCTTTTGTTTGCTCGAGCAGCTTGTTAAGGTCATAAAGATCGTGACCGGAGATCACGATGAACGGACCCGCCTCGATGGTGAGCGGCACCGTCACCGGCGCGGGGGTGCCGTACGTCTCGGTGTTGGCCTTATCGAGCAGTGCCATGCATTCAAGGTTCACGCTGCCTGTCTCCATCACGAGGGCGAGCAGTTTATCCGCGTCCGACTCGCCGCCGATGGCCACAAGCGCTTTGGCAAAGAAGCGGTTCACCGTGTCGTTTTTGTATCCGAGCACCCACGCATGATACGCATAAGCCGCCATGCCGCGGATGCCGAACAGGATCAGCGACTTGAGTGAGCGGATATCCTCGTGCGCGTTCCACAGCTGCCCCATGTCGTACTCGGGCACGGATGCGTCCAGAGCGGCTTTGGCACGGCGGGTTTTTTCAATCTGCTCTTGGATGGCTTCATCATCGAAGCTCACGTTGGTGACGGTGCTGAACAGCCCTTCGAGCAGCGCCTGTGTGACCTCGTCGCTGACCGGCCGGCCATACGCCGCGCGCGCCAGCCCGATCATCGCGCCCGTCAGATCGTCCTGCAGGTTGGATGTGGGCGCCGCCTTGCCGCATACGCCTTTTACCGCGCAGCCCTTGCCGCCTGCCGCCTGCTCACACTGAAAACAAAACATATTGGACATTGATAAACCTCCTGTATCGTCATTATAAGCTCATGTTGAGTATAGCGGACGCTGATGCGGAAGTATGTTGCAGATGCAACACAACGCTAATAAAGTCAAATAAAAGAATGAGAAGCCGGATGACCGGCAAAGGCGGCGCGCATTCAATATTACATATATTTGGCAGAGTTGTATTCATATTAGGTTTGTTTACTAAAGAATGATAACACATCAACCGATACAATTTACACACGGTTGTTCGATAAGCATACAAACGAATTGCATCTTAAAAAAGTGGGGGGATACTGAGTGGAGCTATACAATCAGGAGATGGGATTGCAGGAGGACACACTCAAGGGCCGGTATCTGCTTTTCGCCATCAGCGATGCGGTGTACGGCATGGAGATAAGGCATGTCACCGAAATCATCGGAATGCAGCCCATCAACAAGCTGCCAGAGACGCCGCCGCACATCAAGGGCGTCATCAATCTGCGCGGAAAGATCATACCGGTAATCGACATGCGTATACGATTCAAGAAAAGCGAAGCGGATTTTACTGACAGAACCTGCATCGTGGTGGTGGAAACCCGGTATTTTTCCGCCGGGCTGATCGTGGACGAGGTGGCAGAGGTGCTCACAATTGATGACAGCGATATCGCGCCGCCGCCGCAGTTCGAAGTGGGCGCAAGTGCGCGGTATATCAGCGGCATTGGGAAAGTCAACGATGAAGTCAAGCTGCTGATTGATTGCGCATCGTTGTTTACCGAGGAAGAGGCACAGGAGATAGAAGGGATAGAAGAAAGGGGATTAGAAAAATGAGATGGTTTAGTAATTTAAAAATTGCAGTGAAGCTGATGCTCGCTTTTTTTATTATTGCAGCAATAGCGGGTGGAGTCGGCGTATTTGGCATCCTATCCTTGTCGGATGTAAACACCAGTAATCAACAGATGTTTGAAGAGAGGGGTAATTCACAAGGGTATTTGGGTTACGTGTTTGGATATTTCCAACAGCAGCGTGTTTTTCTAAGAGATATAAATATCTATCAAACAGTTGAAAGAGCCCAGGTGGCCAAGGAATCAGCGGCGGCCGTCGACGAAAAAATGATGGCGAATCTAGATGCTTATGGAAGAGCGTGCAATACAGAAAAGGATATCGCCATATACACTGAGCTGGCTAAAAGAATAGAGGACTTCAGAGGCCTTCGAGACGAGCTGATGTCGCATGCGGTTGCGGGTGACTTTGAGCAATACTTTGCGATCTCGCAAGAAGATCGGTCTGCAGCCATTATAATTGGTGCGACCAATGCGGTTGATGAGGCGGTCGCATTCAATCTTGAAGAAGCAAATGTAAAAATGGAAGAGCAGACTCAAAAGGTTTCGATGACTGTATATATCATGATCGCGTTGGTGGCAGCGGCAGTGATTCTGGCGGTGTTGCTTGGTATGATTATATCGCGGATGATCAGCAAATCAGTCAAGGCGACCGCAGATCAACTTGCTAAAATGGCGAGAGGCGATGAGCTTGAAGAGATAGAGCTTAAGAAGTTCAGCGGAGAGTTTAAGCTCATGGCTCAAAATTTGAACGATGTCAGATCATCGCTGTATTTGTTGCTGGACGATACAGGCAAGTTGGCAGAAGCCGCGGCTGAAGGCAATTTGTCGACCAGAGCGAATGCTCAGCTGCATCAGGGCGGATACAGGACAATTATAGAAGGCGTCAACAATACGCTTGACGCTGTGATGGAACCGATAAATGAAGCGGCAACTGTGCTTGAGGAGATGTCGAAGGGCAACCTTGGCGTTCGTGTTGAGGGGGACTATAAAGGCGATCACGCGGTGATTAAAGACGCCGTGAATAAAACCATCGGTGCCATTAAAGGCTACATCAGCGAGATCGCTGAGGTGCTGGGAGAGATGTCAAGCGGCAACCTGGGAGTTGAGATTAAATCAGAATACCTCGGTGACTTTGTGGCGCTTAAAGAAGCCCTCAATGGTATCGTGGCCTCTCTGAATAAGGTGCTGAGCGACATCAACACAGCAGCCGACCAGGTGGCCGCCGGCACCTCGCAGGTTTCCGACGGCAATCAGGAGATATCGCAGGGGGCTGCCGAGCAGGCGAGCTCGATAGAGCAGCTCACATCGGCCATCACACAAATTGCGGAGCAAACGCGCCAGAACGCCATGAGTGCCGGTCAGGCCAGCGAAGTGTCCACAACCGCAAAGGATAACGCGGTGGCAGGCAATGAGCAGATGAATATGCTGCAACAGGCGATGGAGGAGATCAATGAATCATCCGCGAACATCTCAAGGATCATTAAGGTGATCGACGACATCGCGTTTCAGACCAACATTCTTGCGCTCAATGCTGCGGTGGAAGCCGCGCGTGCCGGTGTGCATGGCAAGGGCTTCGCGGTTGTGGCGGAGGAAGTGCGCAACCTGGCAGCCAGAAGCGCAGGCGCAGCCAAGGAAACCACCGAGCTGATTGAAGGGTCTATCAAAAAGACCGAGGCGGGCACAAAGATAGCGGACGAGACGGCAAAGGCCCTTGACAGCATTGTTGAGGGGGTGCAGAACGCTGTGACTTTGGTGACCGAGATCGCGTCGGCATCCAACCAGCAGGCGGCGGCCATCAGCGAGGTCAATAAGGGCATCGAGCAGATGTCTCAGGTGGTGCAGACCAACTCGGCCACATCCGAGGAAGCTGCGGCCGCAGCTGAGGAGCTCTCGAGCCAGGCGGAGCTGCTCAAGAGCTTGGTGGCGCAGTTCAGGCTCAGGGAAAATGAAACAATGGCAGCATTAAGATCGGAGAATCCTGCGCCTGCGGCTGTAAAGCGCAAGGAAGCAATGGTTAAAATTGAGCTGGATGATGAGAACTTTGGTAAGTACTAGAAGAATATTGATAGGAACGGCGCGGCGACGGCTGCGCCGTTCTCGGGTGTCAGAAAAGTCAGCAATGGGCTGGCTTTTTTGACATAATCTATGACTATCTTATCATCATGGCGCGCAAGCGGTATGAGATCGGATGGACGCGATGGTTTGCTCATGCATGAGAGGCTCCATCCGGCGGGCCTGCTGGGCGGCGAGGCGGGCATCAATGCCAAGCATGCTGACCAGAAAAGCCTTGATTATGCTTTGGCGGTCTTGTATCTTTTGCGCCGCGGCCCGCCCTTTATCAGACAGACGCACCGGGCCGTACCGCTCCATGAAAACATAGCCGTCCCGCCTGAGCAGCGCCATGCTGTGGCTGACGCTGGCGCGTGAAATCCTCATGTGTGCTGCAATGTCGGCAGATCGCACAGAGCCGTTATCTTTTGAAAGCTCCAAAAGTGTGAGCAGATAATTTTCTTGTGAAGCAGAAAGAGCTTCAGACATGACGGGCGATCACCTCTTTTATCGTACTGTAATCAGAATACGATAATTATGGGCATATGTCAATAACCAGCCCGGGCTTTCGTTTATCAGCCGCGGCGAATGATTTATTATTTATGACATTATTTTGTTGACAAAGGTAAATACTGAATGTTATAATAAACCAACAATTGAATAAACGAGTATATTTATTGTATCATTCACAGCATTTATTCAGAGCAACGGTAAACCCGGCTGATAAGCGGGGACGCGACTATTTTCTCCAAGCAGTGTGTTTCGTTTGGGCCGCCTCTTGAATATCAGGCAGGCCTTTTTTGGATGATACAGCAGAACTTGAAAAAGGCAAACCCGACTGAAAAGCGGGGGCGCAAAGCCTGGAGTCTAAATCCATACCGGATATGATCGTTCGGCTGCCAAAGAGATGTTTCTTTGCGCAGCCGGTTTTATTTTATCGGCAATGCACCGGCATTTGTGTTATGTGAAGGCACAAAAGCAGCATGAAACTCAATAGCTCATGAAAAGGCAAACCCGCGCGAAAGCCGGGGACGCAAAGCCTGAGTCTAAATCCTTATCGGATATGACCGTTCGGCTGCCAATCGTTAACCGTTTGATGCAGTCAGAAATTTGTAGGGAATGATCATAACCATTCAATGAACGGAGGAAGACATGATGAAAAAGAGGGTAATGGCGATATTGCTGGCGGCGCTGATGGTGCTGGCGCTGGTGCCGGGCATTGCACTGGCGGACTCGGGTTTAAAAAACTCGCACAGCCATAAGTGGAAGAGCTCGATACCAATAATCGGAGGCACTTACGACGATCGGATTATCGTTAAGACCGCCGATGCCGCCATGGGGCAGATTAACCACTCCGAGAACGATTCAACGTTCAACAGCGGTGACACATGGAACTTTGAGGCCGTACCCACCAGTTCGGCGTATAAGTTTACCGGCTGGACGTTCAGCAACGCTGATTATGTCAACAATCTGTCCAGCTCAAGCAACGCCAACCTGTCATTTTCGTACAAATCCAATGCTGCTATTGAAACGGCAATACCGCTTGGCGCAAGGTTTACGGCCACTGCGAATTTTGACTGGGCGGAGTATTATAAGCTGAACGTGGACACGAGCGGCACAGGAACCGGCTCGGTGTCCAAAAGCCCGAACCTGTCGGAGTATTACCCGGGGCAGCAGGTGACGCTGACGGCCAACCCCAGCGCCGATTCGGTGTTCAGCGGCTGGTCGGGCGCCGCGAGCGGCTCTGACACGTCGGTTACGGTCACGATGGACGGCAACAAATCCGTGACTGCGAACTTTACGGCAAAGCCCAGATACACGCTGGAGACAAGTGTGACGCCGGCCGGCAGCGGCTCGGTGAGTGTGAGCCCGACGCAGGCGGATTTTTATCAGGGACAAACTGTGTCGCTGACGGCGAACCCCGCAAGCGGCTGGCGTTTTGGCAGCTGGTCGGGCAGCGCCACGGGTTCGGCCAACCCGCTGTCGATATCGATGAGCGAGGACAAGGATATAACCGCCACGTTTATCAAGACATACAACATCACGCTGAACGTGGATGGCCCCGGCAAACTGAACAACAAGAATGCCGTGGCAGGTTCGCGCGACGCCAATTCCACCATCAATCTGGACGATGCCGGGCCAAATGCGAATTTATTCTGCAAATTTGTGGGCTGGCGGGATGACAGCACAGGCGAGTTTCTGACCAGCTATACGTTTACGCTGACCGAGGATCGTTCGTTCACCGCCGTTTTCGGCGATCTCGAATACCTCTTCACCTCATCGGGGCCAAACGGTTATCTGGGCAGGAACTTAAGCGGCCATTATGGAAGAGGCCATCAGATCAACTTAAACGACGCCCAGCCCACCGGCTATACGGGCTACACGCTGGATTGCTGGAAGGAATTCGGCTTTATGTTTTCGGGCAGCGGCACGGAGGTTTCGCTGACGAACGGCCAGCCGATCATCACCATTGGCGATTCCAACTATTTCAAAGCGTTTTTCAAGGTGGCGGAGTACGAGATCACATATATCCTGGGGGAAGGCGGAACGGCCTCCGGAAACCCGTCGACCTACACGTATTTTGATCTGGCGTTTACGCTCAACAAACCCACGCGGCCGGGCTATATATTCGACGGGTGGACAGGCACCGACCTGCCGGGCAAGACGATGACGGTGACGGTGCCCAAGGGCTCCACGGGGGACAGGACATATACCGCGAACTGGATTCCCATCAATTACACCGTCAATTACAACGCGAACGGCGGCACCACGGGCGCCACAGCCTCCAGCTATCATGAGTACGGCGTGGACAAGGCGCTCACGCCCAACGGCTTTGCGAAGCCGGGCTGCAGTTTTGCCGGCTGGGCGACAACCCCCGGCGGCAATCCGGTCTATACGGACGGGCACATCGTCAAAAACCTGACCACGGATAATAACGGAACGGTGGAGCTGTATGCCAAATGGGAGGTTTCCGGCGTCTCTGTGACAGGCTACAGCGCGCCGTATGACGGCGGATGGCACGGCGTGACGGTTTCGGGTGATCTGGACGGCGCGACGGTGTCGTACAGCACGGACGGCATCACGTATGGCGACCTAAACCCCCAGTATAAGAACGCGATGACGTCAGCCGTCACGGTGTATGTAAAGGTGGAGAGGGACGGCGCGGCGCCCTATTTGAAGTCGGCTGTGGTGGACATCTCCAAGGCGACGCTGACGGTGAAGGCAGCCAATAAATCGACGCCCTACGGCAGTGACCGGCCTGACCTGACATACAACTTCAACGGCTTTGTGAAGGGTGAAAACAAGAACAACGCGATCACCGGCGCGCCGGAATTGTCGTGCCCGTATGTGGTGGGCGACCCGGCGGGCAAGTATGATATTACCATCACTCAGGGCACGCTGGCCGCGGCAAACTACGCGTTTGATCTGGTGAACGGCACGCTGTCGGTGAACAAGAAAGAGCTGCTGGTGACGGCGGACGATATCACGGTCACATACAATGACGCCGCGCCGGCCTACAAAGCGACCATCACCGGCTTTGTGCTGGGCGAGGATGAGAGCGTGCTGACAGGCGCGCCCAAGATCACCTGCGCCTATGCGAAAGGAGACCCGGCGGGCGCGTACCCGATCAATATCGCGAAGGGCAAGCTGGCCGCCGATAACTACAAGTTCACAATGGTGAGCGGAACCTTAACGGTTAAAAAAGCCACGCTGACGGTGACGGCAGAGGACAAGACCGTGACATACGGCGACAATGCGCCGGTTTATACCGCGGTGATCACCGGATTTGTGGCGGGTGAGGACGAAAGCGTGCTGACAGGCGACGCGTCAGTGGTCTGCGCCTATACGGCCGGAAACGGCGCGGGCGGCTATACGATTGAGGCGGGTATCGGCACGCTGGCGGCAGACAACTATGACTTTGACTTTGTGGACGGCACGCTGACTGTCAACAAAGCGGCGCTGACGGTGACGGCGGATGATAAAACGGTGACGTTCCTTGATCCGGCGCCGGTGTATACCGTGTCGTACAGCGGCTTTGTGGCGGGCGATGATGAAACGGATCTGGGCGGCATGCTCACGTTTGATTGCGCATATGCCCCGGGCAGCGCGGTGGGTCCCTATACCATCACGCCGGGCGGGCTTAACTCCAGCAATTACGACATCACATTTGAGCCCGGCATGCTGACGGTGGACGAGCTGATCCTCACCGTGCGGTTTGTGGACTACAACGGCACCGAGCTTAAGTCCGAGCAGGTGGTTTACGGCAATGCGGCCACGCCGCCGACTGACCCGACGCGTGAAGGCCACGCCTTTGCCGGCTGGGATCGGGCGTTTAACGCGGTGACGGCGAACATGACGGTGACGGCGCGGTACGCGATCAACACCTATACGGTCACATTTGTGGATTTTGACGGCACAGTGCTGGGAACAGATACCGCGGACTGGAACACGGCGGCCACGGCGCCGTCTGACCCGGCGCGTGAAGGACACACCTTTACCGGCTGGGATCGGGCGTTTAACGCGGTGACGGCAGACATGACGGTGACGGCGCAGTACGCGATCAACACCTATACCGTCCGGTTCTTTGCCGCCGACGGCGTGACACAGATCGGCCCCACGCATTCGGTGAGCTGGGGAGCTGCCGTGACGGCTGAAACGGCGCCTGCCCGGGTGGGGCGTACGTTTGCCGGATGGACGCTGACGGGCGATGACGCGTCTGTGGAAACCAGCCTTAGTAACGTGCGCGAAAACATCACGGCGGTGGCCAGCTATACGCTCAACCGTTACACGGTGACATTTGTGGACTTTGACGGCACAGTGATCGGCACCGACCGTGTGCTATACGGCAGCGGTGCGACGGCGCCGGCTGCGCCGACACGCCAGGGCTATACGTTCATCGGCTGGGATACATCGTTTGACCCGGTGACGGCGAACCTCACGGTGACAGCGCTGTATCGGATCAACACCTATACGGTCACGTTTGTGGACTATGACGGCACAGTGCTGGGAACAGACTCCGCTGACTGGAACACCGCGGCCACGCCGCCGGCCGACCCGACACGTGAGGGATATACCTTCGCAGGCTGGGATGCCGATTTCAGCACAGTAACGGCAGACATGACGGTGACGGCGCTGTACACGGAAAACGTGCAGCTGGATAATGAGCCTGTGCCGGGCACCTTTGACGACACCACGACGCTGGAGGACGAAAGCGTGCCTCAGCAAGGACCCTCTGTGTTCCCGTGGTGGTGGATACTGATTGGTCTGGGTGCTGCGGGCCTGCTGTTCCTGCTGATATTCTTCCTCGTGAAACGGAGGAAGGACAGTGAGCAAGCCGCGTAACGGCCATCACACAAGCTTTGCAAGGAGCCGGCGTTGACACGCCGGCTCTTTTCATCTTCGGGCGGATATCATAAAGACGGGTTGAAAAAGACCGGACTCTCGTTTATAATAAATAAACCGAATGGAATAAAATAGCGGACAAACAGGAAGACCGGAGGAACAGATGAAAATCATAAAACTGGCTGCCGTCGTGATGGCGGCGATAATGTTTATAATGGCGGCCGGCTGCGCAGCAGAGACGGCAGTGACCGACCCGATGCCGGAGCCGCCCGCGCCGACAGCATCCGCAACTCAGGCCCCGACGCCGGAGCCTAAAAAGGGCATTGAAGCCGAGTTTGACAAGCCCATCACGATTGCCGTGATCAGCAATGCCGACGAAGCGGCATCCGCGCTGTTTTTTGATGCGGTTGTACGCGAGGCGGAAGGCATGGGCGTGACGGTGACCACCCACGCCGCGGGCGCCGGATTTGACGCGGCAGTCGCACAGGCGGATGATGCGGATGCGCTGATCGCCTATCTGCCCGACACAAAGTCCGGCTACGGCGCACTCGAGACAGCGGGCAAACCGGCTGCGGTGTTTGAAATGGAGAAAGGGAATGTGCCGCCGGGCGTGTCGCACTTTTATTATGAGCCGGCTATGGAGCTGGATATGGCGTTTGATGCAGCGCTGACGTATCCGCCGCATGATACGCCGGTACGGCTGATACTGATGTTTGAGAGCACCGAGACGCCGGCCTACGCCGCCTATCAGGCGCTGTATGAAAAGGGCATGATATTTCCCAAGGAATTGTATTTGGCGTCGAAGACGGAGCGGGGACCGAAGGAATGGCTGACCAATGTGCTTGGTGATTATGTGGAAGGCATGCTGGACGCCGTGTTTGCAGAGAATACGGCGCTGGCTGTGTCCGCTTTCGATGCGCTTGACGCGCTTGAGCGCACAGACATGGAGGTGTTCTGCCCCGGCATGACGCCGGATGTGGTGACGCGCATGCACAAAGAGCCGGAGGTGTTTGCACAGGCTATCGGGGTGAACGATGCGCTGGCAGGCATGCTGAGCGTGCGCGCGGTGCTCAACATGCTCAAAGGCGAAGGAGCGGTTTCGCAGGCGTTTGAGACTGTCCTGATCAACGCCGCCGACTTGGGTGAAGACGCTGTGGCCGCGCTGATGGCGGCGGACAGTGAGAAAGCCGCGCTGTATAATGCGGGATGGATGGACGCGCTGCGCGCGTATTACAGGGCGGAAGACGTGTCCGGCGGGGAATGATGCGCCGCAAAAAAGCTGAACATATATGGCCATCGGGCAAACGCCGGATGGCCTTTTTTGTTGCGCTGTGTGCAATGACGCAGTGGATAGCGGCAACAATAAAAAGGCCACGGGGGCAAACCCATGGCCTTGCGGTTCTGTTTGTCAGGCAGCGTGCGCTACCATTGCCTGTAGGCCTCCTTATACGATTCGTTCGGTATGATTTCGCTCATGACGTCATGCAGAACGCCCCAGCCTTTGATCAGCGAACGCGTCTCCACATAGCCGATGCTGTGCCAGTAACGGATCATCGTCCAGCCGTCCTGATCCGGCTGGAGGACGTCGACCGTGGAATTGGTGGGCACCTTGGTGATCTGTTCCGAATCCTTTTTCGGTTCGGCGTACATATAAACCGTCTGCTTGATAATGTCTGCGTCCTCACGGGACATCATCGTGCCCTGCTGGAAGGTGATGTACGCGGTGAGTATGTAGCCCTCGCGTTTCTCGTATTTGACCTTGCACCAGGGCTCCGCGATCTGCAGTATTTCCACTTCGGTTCCGATGGGAAGTCGTTTGATAACGCGGTCGTTGGAGCCGTTGCCGGTGCGGACATCAGCGTTGTCCTTGACGACCCAGGCCTTGGGGTTGGGCAGCTCCTCAGCGTCAAATATAAGCTTCTGGAAAGCTTTGTATTCGGCGAACGACATTTTGGTTTTCAGCAACCGTTTCATCTCTTTGTTGGCCGGCTCGTTGGTGGATACCTTGATGGTGGTGCCGGGACATGCATAGTAATAAAGCCATTTGGCATCCTCCACATAAAGGCGCACGCATCCGTGAGACACGTTGTTGCCAAGACTGCGGAAGGCACCGCCCTGCAGCGTGCCCACATCCTGCCTGTCATACATGATGGAATGAAAAAAGTTACCGCCCACGATTTGTGTCCAATAGCGCGCCCACGTGCCCCGGAACGCCGCAAACTCGCCGAAACGCTCACGCCCGCCGATCTTCCAGATGCCCTTGGGCGTGGGC
>CAZNVX010000024.1:0-14279 GCA_964576225.1 uncultured Christensenellaceae bacterium | reverse complement strand
ATGATGATCTCACCCAGCCCGTTGATATGGTTCAGCCGCTGCGTATCCACCTTGAACAGCCCGTCGGTGGCGGCCGTCAGCTCGATCTTGCCCTCACAGGGTGGCGAGGCCGTCATGTGCGCGCCCATGCAAATGCCGCGCAGCAGCGCCGCAGCGTCGTTCTCGTGCAGCATGCCGGGCTGCTTCTCCCACACGTACAAACGGTCCTTACCGAGCGACAGCAGCACCGGGATGTCCGCCTCCGTCACAATGTGCCCCTTGCGGAACGCGACGCCTTTTTTCACGTCCTTGATGATCTGCGTGATGTCGTGGCACAGCACATGCCCGACAGCCTCCGTCGTTTTGATCAGCTTCATCAACCGCTCCTTTGCCGATAACCGAGTGATATTTTTTGTATTTAGAGTACATTCTACCATTCGTTTTGCAAATCGTATGTTGCCATGGCAACGTAAATGCATAAATAAAAAGCCGTCCATGGCAACTGAACGGCGATACTATGTGTCACAAGGTTAAAGGAGGAGATGCAACTCCTTCCTTACATTTAACAACGATATGAACCAAACCTGTAGGCACTGGTTTTACATGCCGCTAATAATTCACGCACTGACGTCAGACACCTCACCAAGTGACAAAGATGAACCATTTTCTACTTCGCGTCATTTCATGCCTTTAAGTAATTCAATCAAATTCTCCACTTGTCTGGGCGAAATACCTAAATCACGAAATCTTTTGGTTACAACCAACCACTCTAGATCGATTTCCTTTAGCTCCCCTGTCATGTATAAATAACGTTCAGAAATCGTATCGTCTGCAAGGTAATCTAAAGACACGCTGAAGTATTTTGCGATTTTTCTTAGAGTGGATAGTTTGATGTTCTTGTAACCCTGTTCGTAAAGCCCTACAATAGTAGTATAGGGAACCCCAGAACCTTTTGCAAGCTCTCCGCGCGAAACGTTTTTCTCTTTCAAAAGAAAGTTTAGTTTTTCTAAAAAATTCATAGCTATATCTCCGTATCGTTCGTTCGCTGCATAGTTTGTTATAATGAATTGTTATAATTGAGTAGGACTTGATAAATTATACTTTACATACACCATTTATGATAGTCTCCCACATGTCAAAAGTACAAACAGTTTGTCCACTTCCCCTGAATGGGAAAACCAGGTCATTCCACACAACAAAAAGCCTCCCCTGACCCCCGCCCCATAAACGGAGCGGACACAGAGGAAGGCTTGTATCACATCAGCTAAAGTTTATACCGTCGGCCACCTGGATTCGTTCTTCATGCCCGTCCTCGCCAGCACCGCACGTATCTTCTCGCGCGCGTTGTCGATCACGGCCTGCTCATTCATCGTCAGTATCTCGCGGTCTTTCACAATGTACTTGCCGTCGATGATCACGTTGTCCACGTCCGAACCCTTGGCGGAATAGACCACCAGCGACACCGGGTTGGTGTTGGGTGCAAGGCGCGCGTTGTTGCAGTCGATCGTGATGATGTCCGCCTTCTTGCCCGCCTCGAGCGATCCCAGCTCATTTTCCTTGCGCATCGCAACCGCACCGTTGATGGTCGCCATCTCGATGGCGGTCTCGGCAGGTATCACCAGCGGATCCAGCAGCCGCCCCTTGTGGATAATCGCCGCCAGCCGCATCGCGTCGAACATGTCATAAGCATTGTCGCACGTCGGGCCGTCCGTGCCCAGCGCCACGTTCACCTTCTCCTCCATCAGCTCCGGCACAAGGCAGAAGCCGGACGCCAGCTTTAAGTTGCTGGCCGGACAGTGCACCACGGTGGAGCCGTTGCGGGCAAGCGCCTGCATGTCCTCCCGCGTCAGCCAGATGCCGTGCGCCATCATCGTGCGGTCGGTGAGTATACCGGCGGACTCCGCGAAGTCCCCCGGCTCCTGGTGGTACTGGCCGCGCATCAGCGCCACGTCCTGCTTCACCTCGCAGAAGTGTATCGCAATACCCATATCGTGCGCGCGCGCCGTTTGACCCACCTTTTCGAGCATCTGCTTGGTGGTGGAGCCCACGGGGCGCGGCCCCAGCCATATGTTCACGCGCCCGCCTCCGTCGTTCTCTCGGCGCTGCTTCCAGTCAATGGCCTGCTGCAGGCACACGTCGCCATCCTCCACCATGCCCTCGCACATGATGTTGTCCCGGCTGGCGTACGTGGCGATGTCCATCACCGACTTGGCCAGCACGCCGCGCATGCCGCTCTGCACCACGGCATCCGTGATGCCGTCAAGACCGTATCTAGACAGCAGCAGCGTCTCCACAAACGTGGTGGTGCCGGACTTGATCATCTCCAGCAGACACAGGTCGGTGCTGGCCCGCGCTTCCTCCTCGTTATAGCTGCCCATCAGCTTCCAGATACGCTCCGCCAGAAAATCGATCAGGCTGACATCGTCGGCACAGCCTTTAATCAGCGCCTGTGTCAGATGCACATGGCCGTTGATCAGGCCGGGCATCACGATGCGTCCCGTCATGTCGTGGAACTCGTAGCCCGGATATTCTTCTTTCAGCGCGGCCGTCTTGCCGACGGCTTCGATCAGATTGCCGCAGACCGCCACAGCGCCGTCATTGAGTATGCGCCTTTGCTTGTCCACCGTAATCACAGTTGCGTTGCCTATAATGAATCCCATCTACCTATCCTTTCTTGCGTCGCGCTGATTGTGCGCCTTTCGGTCAGTCTTTGCCGTTCTCTTTCACGTCAATGTAGTTGTACAGCGTAAACTTGGAAATGCCGAAATACTTGGACACCTTCTCTCCGGATTTGGTGATCAGGAAAGCGCCCTTGTCCTGCAAAAAACGAATGGCTCTGATCTTGTCCTCACGGTTCATCTGGGAGACCGGCTTGTTGACGAGTCGGACGGACTGGTCGATCAGATCATTGAGCAAACCATTCACGCCTTTGGTAATACGTTCGGGCTTATTATCGTTGGTGCCAATAAAGCTGTTGAGGGTATAATCCATCATCATAAAATTGGTGATGTCGTAATTAATCGCGAAGATGCCAACCACCTTGCCGTCATTGTCCCTGATATAGATCGTGGTGGACTTGAGCATCCGCCCGTCTTCCGTCTGCGTCAGGTAATTGATCCGGTCTTCGAGTTGCTCCGGCTTTTTGGCGCGCGCTTCAAACACGATATGTGACGGCCCGTCCCCCACCTTTCGGCCTGTGACATGGCCGTTCTCAATGCAGATGATCGTATGCTCCTCATCCTCAGTGAGGTCATGGATCACAACTTCGCAGTTCTCACCGAAGTGCCCGGTGATACCTTTTGCGAGCTGGATCCAGAAAGGCCTGTAAAAAGCTTTATCCATGAATCCACCTTCTTTTGCGTTCAATGCCGTCTGTTTCTTCATCTAGCATTTGCTGTCCGTGTCAGATTTTGTCCGGTACAGTGTATCATATATGCCAGGGTTCGTCGACGCTGCGGCGAATACGCTTGCTGAACTCCCTCGCTGTTCTGGATGCCGCCACACCGCCTTTGGCTGTTTCCCGAAGCTCAAACGGCAGCGCCCGCCCAACTTCTTTCATCGCCCCCACCACCTCGTCCAGCGGGATAACGCTGGTGATGCCGGCCAGTGCCATGTCGGCCGCCGCAATCGCGTTGGCCACGCCCGCCGCGTTGCGCTTGGAGCAAGGCACTTCCACCAGCCCGGCCACCGGATCGCACACCAGCCCGAGCATGTTTTTAAGCGCCATGGCCGCCGCGCTGATGCAGGCAGATACGCTGCCCCCCACCATCTCGGTCATCGCGGACGCCGCCATTGCGGACGCCGAGCCGATTTCCGCCTGGCAGCCGCCCTCGGCGCCGCTGATCGTCGCGTTGCTGGCAATGACAATGCCGATTGCCGACGCGTTGAACAGCGCCCGCACCAAAGCCTCTTCGGGGAGGCCGCGCTGCTCGCCGACGGCGACGAGACAGGCCGGCACCACACCGCACGCACCCGCCGTGGGGCATGCCACAATGCGTTTCATGCGGGCGTTTTCCTCGGTGACAGCCAGCGCGTAAGCCGTGGCGCGGGCCAGCAGTTCCCCGCCCAGCGGGCTGCCGTCCAGCGTATACTGATACATCCGGAAAGCGTTCTGTCCGATCAGCCCGCCGATGGAAGGCGCGGTCGACTTCACGCCCGTTAGGATGTTATTCTTCATCACCGCCAGCGTCTGCATCATTTTTTCCGTTACCGCGGCAACGTCTATCTCCTGGAGCTCCGCCTCATGCCGCAACGCCAGTTCCGATATGCCGATCCCAAAACGGCCGGTCAGCTCTTCAATTTCCCTCTGATTCGCATACTGATACTGGTACACCGTTTTGCTCCTTTTCAGTAAAGCTGCGGAATATAGATCACGTGCATGTCATCCAGATACCGGAGGTTTTTAAGTACGTCCGGCGCAATCGTCTGATCCGTTTCAATGATCATATAGGCGCGGTCGTGCTTTCCCTGACGGTACATGTTCATGCTCGCTATATTGATCCCGTTTTCAGCCAATATCTTCGCCACGCTCAGCACCGCGCCCGGCTTGTCCAGATGGTCCACAATCACCGTGTTGTATTTAAGGCTGATCTGCAAAGCGGTGTTGTTGATACGCGTGACGATGATGCGGCCGCCGCCGACGGACACACCGGATACGCTCATCCTGTCACCTTCTTCGGCGCCCGTCATCTCAAAGCTGACAAGGTTGGGCTGCAAGGTCTTTTCGTCTTCCACCGAGAAACGGTAATCAAGCCCCGCTTGCTTCGCGATTTCCGGCGCGTGTGTCAGGCGCTCGTCCTCCGGCGTGATGCCCATGATGCCGCCCACCAGCGCCTTGTCTGTGCCGTGGCCGTGCAGCGTTGCCGCGAAAGATCCATAGACGCGGATAACGACGTCTTTAACCGGTTTGTTGAATATGGCCCGCGCGGCACCCGCCAGCCGGCACGCGCCCGCCGTATGCGAGCTGGACGGCCCGATGATGATGGGACCAACGATATCAAAAACGCTGAAATTGTTCTGCATATCCTTATAAACCCTCACCGTGTTTGTTTTTTATTCGGCTCAAATGATATAATAGATCAAAAACGAAGGTTAATGATGAAAAACACCGGATGCATACTGCTGGCCGCCGGAGCCGGCGCCCGATTCGGAGGCGGCAAGCTCGCCGCTCTTCTTGATGGCCGCCCCGTCATCGAATACATACTCCACAGCATCAGCCTGGCGGGTTTTAACCGCCGCGTCATCGTCGCCGCGAATGAGGCGATGCTAGATACAGCCCAATCATACGGCTTTGCAGGCGTTGTCAACGACCTGCCCGACCTTGGGGTCAGCCGCAGCATACGCATGGGGCTGGAACTGATGGTTGGAACGGACGCCTGCATGTTCTGTGTGGCAGATCAGCCGCTGCTGAACGATCACACGCTGGACGCCATGCTCAAGGCGTATGAGCCGGGCACCATACTGATGGCAGCCCATCACGGCCAAAGCGGAAATCCCGTTATCTACCCCGCCAGCCTGTACGGCGAGCTCAAGTGCCTTACCGGTGAGGAATCCGGCAAAACGGTGGCCTGCCGCCACGACGGCCTGCTGCGCCTGTTTCACGTTGCCGACGCGCTGCAGCTTGAGGACATCGACACCCGTGAAGACCTCATCGCGATGGAACAGCGTATCAGCCCTTCGGATGCCCGGTAGCTCCTTTACGGGCGGGGATACTTGCCGTACCACACGACGTCGCGGTAATTCTTCGTGTCCGTATCACCCTCGGTGCTGAACAGCATCACGCGGGAAGACGCGTTCAGCCCAATCTGCGCGGCAATATCGGGGCGGTGTTTCATGATCTCGTCCACAAGGCCGGTACCCACCGCGCCGGACTCTCCCGCAACCACGCGCGGGTCGCCCGCCAGCGGATTGCCGAGTATGCGCATACCGTTCGCAGTCAGCACATCGTCACACGAGAAAAACCCGTCCGCGAAATTGCGGATGATCTCCCACGATATGGGATTGGGCACGCCGCATGACAGGCCTGCCATGATGCTGTCCATATCGCCGTCCACGCTGCGCGCCTTGCCGTCGTTTGCCGCGCCCGAATCAAAAAAGCACGCCGCCTGATGCGGCTCCACAATGTATATCTTGGGGCACTTGTCGCCGTATAGGTTCACAAACACGCCGGTCATCGCCGCCGCCATCGACCCGACGCCTGCCTGCAGAAACATATGTGTGGGCGCCTTATCGCCCAGCTGCTCGATGGCTTCCACGCCCATCGTGGCATAGCCCTGCATCACCCATGTCGCCACCTGCGTATCGCCCTCGCTGGCGGTGTCCAGCACCACTTCCCAGCCTTTTTGGGCTGCAAGGCGGTTCACCTCGCGCACGCACCAGTCGTAATTATCGTCAAACACCACCACCGTGCCGCCAAAACGCTCAATCGCGTCGATGCGATCCTGCACCGTACCCTTGGGCATATAGACAATGGCTTTCTGATTAAACTCGTGTGCCGCCCACGCCACCGACTTGCCGTGGTTGCCGTCGGATGCCGCTGCGAACGTGAGATCACCCAGCTTTTCTTTCACCTCTGCGGATTGCAGATAGGCAAAATCCACGTCCGCGATATTAACGCCCAGCTTGCGGCAGATGCTGCTGCCCACCGCATACGCGCCGCCCAGCAGCTTGAACGCCTTTAAGCTGCCGCGCCGGGACTCGTCCTTCACGCACAGGCTCTCAATGCCCAGCGTCGCGGCAAGCGCGTTAAGGCATGCCAGCGGCGTCTGGTTGTATTTGTCGCCCATCGAGAGGTGGAAGCGGTAAACCTTCTCCACCTCTTCCTCAGAGAACAGCGCCGTCTCCTCAGTGTAAACGCGGTTCTTCATTGCATTGGGAATGTATTTAATCATGTCCATAAGCGATTAGGCCTCGGTCACTTGCTTGTTGAAGGCTTGGATGAGTTGGTCCAGTTCTTCCGTATGTGTGATGATATCCGCCCAGTAGCTGTCGTCCTCCCATTGCGCCGTTATCTCGTCGTAGGTCTTGCCCTGCTGTTCCACCCAGGTGTAGTATTTGAGGTTGTGGACAGCCTTGCGGTCGTAGTAACCAAGCTCCTTCAAGTAATCGATATTAATGCCGTCAAAATAACGCGCGTTCACCGCATGCGCCGCGAACGCGTCAAACGCGCCGTGCTCCTCAGTCAGTTCCTTGAGACGGCTCTCGTACATTGAGATGGAGTCGGTCAGTATCGTGACCACCACGTCGTCTTCCTTGAGCTCAAAGTACTTGGCATACTTGATGGCGGCCACCAGATTGGCCGCGCCCGATATGCCCACCCAGTCAAGGCGGCTGATCACATCTTCCTTTACACCCTTGTCACGCAGCAGCTTGAGCCCCTCCGCCTCGTTGAACATGCGGATCCACTGCATCGGGATCTCATCGTCCACCGCCACTGCCACGTCCGTGTTTTTCACGTTGTGTATCCACGGTATGTGCTTGTCACCGATGCCTTCGATGCGGTGCGCGCCAAAGC
The DNA here is from genome assembly GCA_964576225.1 of uncultured Christensenellaceae bacterium. Classification (GTDB taxonomy): domain Bacteria; phylum Bacillota; class Clostridia; order Christensenellales; family SZUA-584; genus SZUA-584. Next base: position 6,787 of record CAZNVX010000024.1, on the reverse strand, counting down.
CATTGTTGTAGATCGTGGGGCACTGAAGCGCTTCGGACGCCACAATCCGGCTCTTCGGATACAGCTTCTTTAAGTAGTCGCCCGCCGCGATGGTACCCGCGGAGCCGGTGCAGCTGATAAAGCCATGCAGGTTGCCTTGCACTTGATTAAGCACTTCCTCAATGGCGCTGCCCGTCACCTCATAATGCCACAGGTAGTTGCCGAACTCCTCAAACTGGTTGAATATCATCAAATCCTGACCGGAATGGCGCAGCTCCCAGCATTTATCGAATATCTCCTTGACGTTGCTCTCGGTGCCCGGGGTCTTAATGGTCTCACCCGCCACCGTTTTGAGCCATTCAAAGCGCTCCTTGCTCATGCCTTCGGGCAGTATCGCAATGGAATCGCAGCCGAGCAGCGCCGAGTCATACGCGCCGCCGCGGCAGTAGTTCCCGGTGGACGGCCAGACAGCCTTCTGCGTGGTGGGGTCAAACTGACCTGTCACCAACCGCGGAACAAGACACGCGAACGCCGCGCCCACCTTGTGCGCGCCCGTGGGGAACCACTTGCCGCTGATGGCCACGATTTTTGCCTTCACACCGGTGATCGCCTCGGGGAATTCGATATAATTAACGCCGCCGAAGCCGCCGCCTTTTTCAATCGCCTCGTTGTGCCAGTTGATACGGAACAGGTTGAGCGGGTTGACATCCCACAATCCCACGTTTTTAAGCTGATCCTTGATGCCCTTGTCAATCAGTGCCGGGTTCTTCATCTGCGCGAATGTCGGTATGACATTATTGCGCTCCCTGGCGCGCTTCACAGCTCTTTTCAGTCGGGTTCGGTCCATCGTCAGGTCAATCAGTTTGTATTTGCTCATGCTGTAACTCCTTAATAAATTCTTATTTAATCCCGAGTATCGGTTTGCCGCGTTTAACAAACTGTCCTCTGGCTTTCTCTCCGATGTATTCATTGTTTTGGACGATCACATCACCGCGGGAGATCACGCGGTCGATACCGCCCTTCAGCTCAATCCCTTCATACGGCGTATAGTCCACATTCTCATGCAGCCGCTCGCGCGTCACCGTATATGCTTTGGCAGGATCCATTATCACAAAATCCGCGTCACTGCCCGGCCGAATGACGCCCTTTTTGGGATACATACCAAAAAGCTTCGCGGGGTTGGCGGAACAAAGTCTGCCGAACGCCACCGGCGATATACGCCCCGCCATCACGGTCTCAGAAAACATCAGCGGCAACCGCAGCTCCACACCCGGCAGGCCGCCCGGGCACTTGGTGAAATCGGCCCCGCCCAGCTCCTGTTTGAGCGTGTAATCGAACGGGCAGTGATCCGTCGCTACGGTGTCGATGTCGCCCTGCCGGATGTCCTCCCAAAGCAGCGCGTTGTTGGCCTTGTGCCGAAGCGGCGGGCTACAGATATACTTCAGCCCGTCCTCCCGCTCATAATACGAATCGTCCAGCAGCAGATACTGCGGGCAGGTTTCCGTGAACAGGTTTTTTAGGCCGTTTCGCTTGGCGAGTTTAATATACTGCATGCCCAAGTGGCCCGAAAGGTGCACGATGTACAGCGGCGCGTCGCCCGCCACGGCGGAAATCTGCGTCATGCGGCTGATGGCCTCGGCCTCGCACGGCTCGGGGCGGCTGACGGCGTGGTATTTGGGGGCGGTGTGGCCGCTCTCCACCAGCTCCCTGCGCCGCGTGTTCACCAATCCGTCGTTCTCCGGATGCACGGTGATCATCACGCCCAGCTCCTTCGCGCGCTTCAGCACCGCATAGGTGTCCGCATCGTTCATCTTAAAGCCGTATGTCATGTATATCTTATGGCTGGTAATGCCCTCGTCCGCCAGCGTCTCCATCATGCGCAGCACGTCGTCGTCCACATGCTGTATCACGCCGTGGAAGCTGTAGTCGATCACAGCATTGCCCGCCGCCAGCGTGTGGTAATGCTTGATCTGGTGGTTCAGCGCACAGCCCGCAGGCCCGAAGCCCGGATGATCCACAACGGTGGTGGTGCCACCGCAGGCTGCCGCGATGGTGCCGGTATAGAAATCGTCCTGCGCCACCGCGATGCCGACATCCAGACAGAAGTGGGTGTGCACGTCGATGCCGCCCGGCAGCACGTATTTATCCGCCGCGTCGATCTCCTCGCCGCCCGACAGGTTATCGCCGATATTTGCAATCACACTGTTTTCAATACGCACATCCGTTTTCAGCACACTGTCTTCCAGCACCACAAGTCCGTTTTTGATAATCACTGTGATATCACCTTACTTTCTGTACGGCGTTCCCTCAAGCGGCAGGCGCGTGCGGTGCACCCCGTCCAGCTTGAAGTACGCTCCGGCCACCGCAGGCGCGGTGGGTATGGAGGCGATTTCGCCGATGCCCTTGGCGCCGTACGCGGCGTCTCCCTTCACCGGCGCACACACGAACGTCACATCGATTTCCGGCACGGCGTTGGCGCGGAACAGCCCGAGCCGCGCATATTTCGCCTGCGGCACGCAGTCCACCAAAGGATAATCCTCCGTCAGCGCGTACCCGAGCCCCATGACAATGCCGCCTTCCACCTGGCCTTCGGCGCTCTTCTGGTTGATGACCTGCCCCGCGTCATACACGGCATAAACCTTATCCACCTTACCATCTTCACTCAGCACCACAGCCTGCACGCCGTACGTATAAGCCGCGTGGCTGAACGGATGCTCCTTGTCAGTGGTGATGGGGTCGGTCACGCAGGTAAACTCGCCGTAGAACTCGCGTCCCTCCAAATCGGCCAGCGTATTGCCTGCGTCCAGCGCCTGTTTCAAATCCTCGCAGGCCTTGCGCACCGCCTGTCCGGTGAACATCGTCTGGCGGGACGCCGTGGTCGTGCCCGAGTTGGGCGTGCGCTTGGTGTCGGGCACCTCGATCACCATGTGGTCGGGCGTCATGTTCAGCGTATGGCAGGCCATCTGCAATACCACGGTATCCAGACCCTGACCGATGCGCGCCGCGCCGGTGCGCACGTGGACCTTGCCGTTTTCCACCGACACGATGCAGCGCCCGGTATCCGGCACACCCACGCCAAGGCCGGTGTTCTTTATGGAACCGGCGATACCCGTGATGGCATGCCGCTCATAATCTTCCTTGATCGCTTCGAGGCACGCCTTGTAGGCCGTCGTCTCGTCCGCGATCTGGCCGTTTGGCAGTGTGCCGCCCGGTACGATGGCGTTGCGGTACCGTATCTCCCACGGCGATATGCCCGCGAGAGCCGCCAGCTCTGTGAGATTGCACTCCGTCGCAAATATGCTCTGCGTCACGCCGAAGCCGCGGTACGCGCCGGCCGGCGGGTTGTTGGTATACACCGCCTTGCCCTCGATATCCACGCACGGGTACTGATACGGCCCCGCGGCGTGCGTACAGGCCCTCTGCACCACCGGCCCGCCCAGCGACGCGTAAGCGCCGGTGTCGGACAGTATGCGCGCGCGCATGCCTGTCAGCATGCCGTTCTCGTCGCACGCCGTGGTCATTTCGATCTCCATCGCATGCCGCTTGGGATGGACGATAATGCTCTCCTGGCGCGAGAGCTTCACCTTTACGGTGCGCCCGGTCACAAAGGACGCCAGAGCCGCATGATGCTGAACGCTCATGTCCTCCTTGCCGCCGAAGCCGCCGCCCACCAGCTTGCTGATGATATGCACCTTGTCGGCAGGCAGGCTGAGCATGTGCATGATCTCACGCTGCTCGTCAAATATGTTCTGGCTGGCCGTATACAGCGTCAGCCCATCTTCCCCGTCGTTCCTGCACACCGCGCATTCGGGTTCCATGAACGCGTGCTCGGTAAACGGCGTGTGGTATACATGGCTCACCACGTATTTGGAGTTTGCGAACGCCTCATCCACGTCGCCGCCGCGTTTCACGCGGTCGTGCCGCAGCACGTTGCCCGACGGGTGCAGTTGGGGTGCGCCCTCCTCCAGCGCCATGCGCGGCGATATAAGGGGTTTAAGAGGCGAGTAGGTGATTTCGACCAGCGCCTTGGCGGCTTGAAGGGCTTCCTCCGTCTCTGCCACCACCAGCACGATGGCGTCGCCCACGTACCGTGTGGTGTCACCCTTGGCAATCAGCACATCCCAGTCCTTTATGAGATGGCCGTGTTTGTTGTGCCCCGGTATGTCGGCCGCGGTCAGCACGGCGATCACGCCCTTATGTGCCTGTGCACCGGATACATCGATATCCTCCACAATGGCGCGGGGGTACGCGCTTCGCACGGCGCTGGCATAAACCGTGTCCGGCAGCTCCATATCGTCCACATACTCGCCGGTGCCCAGCGTTTTGGCGTAAGCATCGATGCGGCACACATCCTCGCCGATACGTCCTGTGGCGTGGTGTTTCGGCACCTCTTTATGTTCGCGGAAAAAAGCCGCCGCCAAAAGGATGGCGTCAAATATCTTCTTGTAGCCGGTGCAGCGGCAGATGTTGCCTGCCAGTGCCTGCGCCACTTCGCTGACCGTGGGCGCGGAATTTTTGTCCAGCAGTCCCTTGGCGCTGATCACCATGCCGGGTATGCAAAAGCCGCACTGCACCGCGCCCGCCTGGGCGAAGCAATATGCATACACCTGCTTCTCATAATCCGAAAGACCTTCCACGGTGACGACGCGCTTGCCGTCCAGCTTGCTGACGGACTGTGTGCAGGCGCGGCGGGACACGCCGTCAACCAGCACGCTGCACGTGCCGCAGGCGCCCTCGCTGCATCCGTCCTTGACGGATTTGAGCCCTAAGTCCTTGCGCAGAAAGCTGAGCAGACTTTTATCAACATCCGTTTGAACCAGTTTTCCGTTGAGCTCGAATGTGACCAATGCTTTCTCCTTACGCGATTAAATATCCGCAGTTCTCCCAGATCGTTCTGATGACCGCCTTAAAGGCGCCCGACAGCCGCGCGTCATCAGCTTTGCACCTGAATTCCGTTCCGCTTTCATCACGAACCAGCACTGTACCGTCCGCCTCAAACAGCACGCCCTTGTTGGCGCTGTCTGAGAAGCCTTCCTCGCTCCAGAACAGCGTAAACTTATCCTTATACGGCAGACCCGTATGCGGGCAGAAGATGCCGCAGTTGCCGCACTCGTTGCACATGCCGTCCACGTGCACAATCTGCGGGCGTCCGTCCACCAGCAAGCTCACATTGGCGCGGTTGGGGCATACCTCGCAGCACACCTCGCACACCGTATCGCAGTTCAGGCAGCGGGCGGCGTCGCCCATATCGTCCGTGCTGTCCGCCAGCACGCCGCGGCAGCTCGTAACATCTTCCGGATCCGCCGGGCGGGACACACGCACGAAGTCGTGCGGGAGGCCCAGAATCCTGAGTATATCCTTGGTAATACGCTTGCTGTCCGCCATGGCTTCCACGATGGTGGACGCGCCCCGGCGGCAGTCGCCCGACACATACACGCCATCAAGGTTGGTCTGGCAGTTTTTCTCGTTGACCACGGCATACCCCCGGCCGGTCTGGTCGATATCGCTGCACGCGAACAGCTCTGTGTCCACGCGCGCGCCCACCGCGCTGATCACCGTATCAAAGGGCAGCTGCTTGGTCTCGCCAGTCGGCTCCACGCCGCGGCGTCCGTCCGCACCCTTTTCGCCCAGCTTCATGACCGCCACCGTCAGCAGTCCGTCCTCATACGCCACAGGAGCCAGCAGCTCCATGAATTCCACGCCGTCCTCCAGCGCGAGACGTATTTCCTCCGGCTCCGCAGGCATATACGCGCGCGTGCGCCGGTAGACGATGCTCACCTTAGGCGATCCGTTGGCACGCAGCGCCGCCCGGGCGCAGTCCATCGCCACGTCGCCGCCACCGATCACCGCCACCGCTTTGCCAATATCCAGCTTGCAGTCCGCATTTTTGGACCGTTCAAGGAAGCCCAGCGCGTCCACGGTGTTATCGCCGCCGCGCTTCACCGGGCATACGCCTTCCTTCCAAGCGCCCGTCGCGATGATAACGAAATCGTACGCCTGCTTGAGCCGAGCGACGTCGATGTCCGTCACACCGAAGCGAAACCGGACGCCTGTCTTCACCGCCAGCTGGTAGTCGAGGTCGATCGCAGCCTGCGGCACACGGAACGTGGGGATCAGGTGCTGCACCACGCCCATCGGCTTATGGAACCGGTCGAACACCGTCACGTCCACGCCGTTGCGGCGCAGGTACACGCCCGCCGCGATGCCGCCCGGCCCCGCGCCGATCACCGCCACCCTTTTGTCCGTCCGCAGCGGTGCCGGCACGATTCTGTCGATGTATGTCTGCTGCGCGTTCTGCGATGCCAGTCGCTTGGCCTGCCGAATCTGCAGCGGCTCGTCGTAGTCGATGCGCGTACACTTGGTCTGGCACGCATGGCTGCATATCTGCCCCGTCACAGCAGGCACGGCGTTGTCGATGGCGATGATCTCGAACGCCCTATCATAGTCACCCCGCGCCACGCACTGCAGATACGCGGGTATCTGCTGCTCGATGGGGCAGCCGCCCTGCTTGCACGGCGCTTTGAAACAGTCGAACAGAGGCAACACGGAGTCTGTCTTGCGTGACTCCACCTCCCGGGCGTCCTTTGCGATATGCCTGTCGGTGAGCACGCTGTCGGCCAGCGCGTTCAGCGCCGCCACATCGATGCCGCCGCCCTCACTTGAAGCCTTCTCGGCCTTTTCGCTGAGCTGCTTGGCGCGCGCATAGCCGCCCGGCTTCAATATCGTGGTCGCAAATGTGACGGGTTTGATGCCCGTTTTCAGTATGCGCTCCACATTAAACGCGTCCGCGCCGCCCGAATACGAGATG
>CAZNVX010000023.1:9535-14556 GCA_964576225.1 uncultured Christensenellaceae bacterium | reverse complement strand
TTTGGCGATATAGAGTATAATCCAAACACGCTCGATCTGCGCAGATGTGACAAAACATTTCGCCTGACATTGAAGGAAGGACAGCTGCTAGAGCTGTTGCTGAAGCAAAACGGAATGATTCTGTCGGCTTCCTCTATTATTGAAAAGGTCTGGGGTTTTGACTCAGAAACGGAAGACAGCCATGTTCAGGTCTATATATCATTTCTGCGCAAAAAGCTGATCCAGCTTAATTCGGTCGTCAAGGTCAAAACGATCCGAGGAGCAGGATATGTGCTTGCGATAGAAGAGAAAGGACAGGATGATGTTTAGGAAGCTTCGCAACCGGCTGCTATTTTTGAATATGACAATGATCTCGGTTGTAATCATCACAGCCTTTGTTGTGATTTATTCGGTCATACACGCAAATATTCAAAAAGAAAACCAAAGCAAGCTCGATTCTATCCCGCTTGTATCACGTATGGCCTCAGCAGATACAGACTCACCGCAATCAAATCAGGACGATATGAAAATGGCTATTGTCAGGATACCGGTCGATTATTCGCTGTCTTTTGCAATTGTGGTCGATAAAAATGGTGATGTAAGGGATATACTGTCCTATATCGAAATGCCTGACGATGTCTACCGCTCAATAGCAAGCAGCATATGGAGCACGGGAAAAACTGACGGTGCCATATTTCTTGAAGACAGAGAATGGCAATACCGTATTGCACCATACAGAATGTACTTGTATAAAGAGGGTAAGCCGCTATCTGCTGCCGAGAACGGGCTCTATAAAATCGCGTTTTTGGATATAACCGATTCAAGCAGGACTCTGACGCAGCTGCTTATCACTTTTATACTTGTCGGAGTTGGCATGCTGATCGTTCTTTTCGGCGTGTGCTTATACTTTGCCAATCGTTCAATCCGCCCGATTGAGGAAAGCTGGAGCAAGCAAAAACAGTTTGTCGCCGATGCGTCCCACGAGCTCAAAACGCCTCTTGCCATTATAAGCGCAAACACCGAAGCACTGCTCGCGAACGGCGGCGAAACGGTCAGCAGTCAGAAAAAGTGGATCAGTTACATCAAGTCGGAAACAGCACGAATGGCGAAAATGATAGGCGATATGCTCTACCTTGCAAAGGTTGAGGATGCTTATGAGGAGCAGGCGCCTTTCAACTTAAGCCATACCGTTTTGGATGTCATCGCGTCAATTGAAGCGGCCATATTCGAAAAAGGGATCAATTTGACGCATACGATAGAACCGGGCATAATCATCAAAGGCGACGGCGAAAGAATGGGGCGGGTAGTTTTGATATTGCTGGACAACGCCGTCAAGTATACCAATGAGAACGGCACGATCGATGTCGCTTTAAAAAGGCATAAACACCACGCGGTATTTTCAGTGCAAAACAGCGGCGAGGAGATACCCGCGGATAAACTGCCAAGGATATTCGACCGCTTTTACCGCAGCGACCCCTCAAGGTCGAAAGAGACAGGGGGTTATGGCCTTGGCCTGTCTATTGCTAAAACCATCATTGAGCGCTCGGGCGGCAGGATACACGCGCAAAGCGCATTTGGCAAAACGACGTTTACTTTTGAATTAAGATTATAAGAAGAACTTCTTATCGCTCCGGTTGCATAGCGCCGGAGTTTTTTATTTTACCCAAGCCAATTAAAGGTTCGTTTAAGGTTGTGCCCTTATACTCCTGAGTGAAAAGTTTGACTTTATAAGGAGGAAAAAATGAAAAGCAATTCACTATTAACCTGGCGCTTTGTCCGCTTTGTGCTGGCATTTTGCATGCTGGCAACTGGTATTCTGGCGGGATGCGCCAATAACAACAGCGACAACGGCGACAATGGCGTCACAGAGAACAAACAAGGCGACGCCGCGATTGGCCGCTATGTTGAGGAGGCTTTGCTTCAGCTTGAAGGCGCGACAAGGCTGTTTGACGCTTTCTTAGACGCGAACGGCGACATCGTGTTTTTCAGCGAGAAAAGCAGCGGCGGCAATAACCTCGTGACGCGCAGCGTGGTTTCCGGTAACGGCGCGCTGGAAAGCGCGGAAATCGGATGGCTCAATAATCTGGCCGCAAGCGGCGGAACGGTCATGAGCGTTTCCGAGAACGCGGCGGGTACAGTCTATGCCCTGTATATCGATGAAGAATACAAAACGAAGCTGGTACGCTCGTCAGACGGCGAAACCTATGAGTCGATCGAGGTTCCCGGATGGAATACGGAAAGCGGCAGCGGCGTCATGATTCGCCCGGGCAGCGAGGGCAGCAACGGCGGCGCAGGCGGTCAAGGCGGCGCAACCCAAGGCGGAATGATGAGTGGCGGTGCCCAGGGTGGAATGGGCACAGGGGCACAGGCAGGAGCCATGGGGAACCGTCCCTCAGGCGTTATCGCGCTGGAAGACGGCTTCCTGATACTGTCCGGAGCAAAGGGCGCGGCACATTACAGCGCCGACGGAACATTGATCCGTGAATATCCGGGGCTTGGGAAGCATGGCTCTGTGGCGGTACACGGCACTCAGCTTGCCATAGTTGATATGGAAAGCAGACAGATATGCCTTTACGACCTCGCTACCGGGAACAAAACGGAAGCCTTTTCGTATGACGGCCTCGGTGAGTCGACATTTATCGGCATGGATGACAGCGGCCTTTTTGTGGCCGACGCTTCGGGTATATCCCGCAGGGAAGCGGATAGCTGGAAGATGATCGTCGATGGCGGGCTGACCTCTTTGATGATGCCCAATCTTCCCCTGTCGCAGCTGATTATCGGCAGCAATGATGATTTTTACGCCTTCCTCGGGGTGAAAGATTATCAGCTCATGCGTTACGCCTACAGCGCAGATGTGTCGGCTGAGCCCGATACGGTGCTTGAGGTGTTCAGCCTGTATGACAACAACACCATTCGGCAAGCCATCGGAGAGTTTCAGCGCCAGAACCCCAATGTGCGTGTTGACATAAGAGTGGCGATGGATGAAGACTCAAGCGCCACCGCGGAAGACGTCACTCGGGCGCTCAATACAGAGCTTTTGGCAGGAAAAGGGCCTGACATCATCGTTCTCGATGGTTTACCCGTCAGCTCCTATATCGACAAGGGCGTGCTCAGGGACTTAACCGACCTGACCTCGCGGCTGACCAATGAGCTCGGGCTGCTTGAAAACCTGACGGATGCTTACGAGAAGAACGGGAAAACATACGGTCTTCCCTCTCGGTTTGTGCTTCCCGTCATGCTGGGCAAACAAGATAAGCTCGATAGCATACGGTCACTCTCCGATCTTGCCGGCAGCATAGAAGCGGGCCAAAACGAGCAAATTGCTCTGTTCCGCGCGCCCGACAGCCTCTGGAAAGACGAGGGCATGCTCATGGAATATTACGAGGCCTGTGTGAATAACTGGACGCGTGAGGACGGATCGATTGATGAGGCGGGTCTGGCGGCTTTCCTAAAAGACATGCTGCGCCTTGATAAAACGCTCAAAGAGCATACCCCGCAAGCGGAGGGCGGCAAACAGATATTTATGGGCAGTGAGGGCGTTGGCATTGAGAGCATCGATCTTGGCTCATGGGATGTGCGCGACGGCAAAGCGCAGGTTCATATCCAGACGCTGATCGGCGTCATGGGGCTGCGTGATATCTCAAGAGGGCTTGGCAGCAAGCCGGATATGGGATTTGAGTCATTGTTCGAAGAGTACAAGTATTATCCGCGTGGCGGCGTTGGTATCGTGGCAGCCGGAGGTCAGCAGGAGCTCTCTGAGGCTTTTGTAGAGATGCTCCTTTCACAGTCCGTGCAGGACAAATACCTTTATGACGGTTTCCCTGTGAATGGCAGTTCGCTTGAAAAAATGACCAAAGAAACACTGGAGGCTGATGAAAGCTTAAGCGATATGGGTTTTGTAGAGATCAGCGGAAAGCTCAATAAGCCTGTATTTGCGGATCAGGTTGTGAAGGAAGCCGTTCAGGCGCAGATAAAGAATCTGCTTTCAGGCGCTGTGACGCCCGAGCAGGCTGCCGCCAAAATTGTGGAGAGCACGCGGCTGTATCTGGCTGAATAACCGGAAGGGAGACCAAAGTATGCGGCCAAAATCAATCGAGCTGCTATTGAGCAGACTCGGCAGGAAAGCCGAATCAGAAATAAAGATGCTGGAGGCCGGGGAAAAACCCCGGCCCCGGCTCAAAAACAAGCTTCAGCGAACAGCGCTTTTGGCTTTGGCGGGATTCTTCGCACTGATGCTCGCTTTCACACTGGTTTCTGGGATAGCCGATAGCATCACGGTCGCCAAGGTCAAGGCCGATACCATCAAAAGCGGCGTTCTGACCGAGCGTATCACGCTTAACGGCTTGATTGAATCTTTGGGAGACATGCCGCTTGACTTACCCGGCGGGATTCCTATCATTTCGGCCAAGGTGTCCGTCGGCCAGCAGGTCAAAGCCGGGGATGTTCTGCTGGAGCTGGACGAAGACGAAATTGCCAAGCAGATCAGTGATCTTAAGGATAAGCTCAAGCTGCTGGAGCTTCGCTACGAGGCGGCCGCCAGCGGCGCATCGGGCGGCAGCGTCAATGACGCCAAACGCGCTCTGGCGCAAGCTGAGGAAGACCTAAAGCGGCTGGAGAAAAAGCTTGATCGGGCGGTGCAGCGCGCAGAGGAAGACTTGCAGGAAGCCGAAGCCGCGTTGAATGACGCGAAAACGGCTTATCAGCAGGCTTTGGAGGAAGCAGAGTACGATACAAACGATCCGGCGGTGCAGGCTGCGCAAAAAAATGTGGACGCCGCACAAAAAGCCGTAAAACCCGCGAAACGCGCTCTCGAGGACAGCAGACAAAGCCGTGACGATCAAATCATAGCCTCAAAACGGGCTATTGAAACGGCTAAGAAAAACCTGGAACATGCGCGCCAGAACGAAGAAAAAGGCGGTTTACAGGCCGAGGCCGACAGGCTCGCTTTTGCATCGGACAAACGCGCATTGGAAGCCTCTGTTGCCGAATATGAGAAAATCGCGGCGGCGGGAGGTATGCTGGTTTCGCCCATTGACGGCAGC
>CAZNVX010000023.1:0-9525 GCA_964576225.1 uncultured Christensenellaceae bacterium | reverse complement strand
AATCGGGAAAAACACAGGACGGCGTACCGGCGGCCGCAATATCCCGCAGCGATCTTGGCTTTTCCTTTACAGCCAAGCTGGATCAAAACGAGGCCGAAAAGCTTTATCCCGGAGCCAAGGGACAACTTGCCTATTCGTTTGAAGGCAAATCCAATGAGGTGGAAGCTGTTATCACATCCATCGGGGCGGCGGATGACAAAGGAGAGGTGACCGTTACCGCCTCGCTTCCCGATGGTTCTTACACACCCGGTACTGCAGGTGAAATGACGTGGACGCAGCGCAGTGAAATGCAGAGCACGTGTCTGCCTATAAGCGCGCTTCGCAGCGATTCGGGCGGTGACTATGTGCTGGTTATGCGGGAGAAAAAGACGGTCATGGGTCTGGAATACACAGTCACACGGGTGCCGGTGACGGTGCTTGCACGCGACAGCGAGCTGATGTCAATAGACAGCACGCTCTTAAAGGATGATCTGGTCGTGGTCAGCTCGAACAAACCCATTGCGGAAGGAGACAGGGTGCGCCTTGATACGGATAGATAAATGGGGAGTGATACTGTTCCTCGCCGCTGTTGCTGTGTGGTGTATAGGTATGTTCATGGCCCAGCGGACAAACGATATGGCCCGTTTTGTATCAGCCGCATGGCCTCAAGGCGGCGGCGTCAGCCCGGCACAGCTGTCAAGACATGAGGAATACGCCCGGCAGGATGGCGCTCAAAACATGCCGGAGGTCACGCTTTGGGAGCAAACACCTCAGCAAATCGTGTCAGGCGATGCGGACCGCAGTGCGCGCGCATTGGTTGTGGAGCTGTTCGGCCAATGCGAAGACATTAGCCCGGCAGGCCTGCTCGCAGGCGGGTTTCCGGCGCGCGGCGATAATGCAGGCTGCGCGATAAGCGAAAAGCTGGCCTTTGAGCTTTGGGGGAGCATTGATGTCGTTGGAAAGACCATCACATGGAACGATGAGACATACCAGGTCAGGGGCGTGTTTGAGGGCAATGAACCGTCAATATATGTACAGAAAGAAGCCGCTGATACAAACAGGCTTCCCAATATGCAGCTTGGATTTCCGGATGGCGGAAGCCGCGACGAGGCCAGGGAATATCTGCTAAGGGCCGGGTTTACCGGCGCGCAGCTTTTGGACTTGCCTTTGATAAGATGGTTTATAAACGCCATTGCATGGCTGCCCGCCATGGCGCTCGGGATGAGCGTGCTGTCAAGGCTGCTGCGCCGGGGGCTAAAGCTGCGCTTCTACCCGCTGCTGGCAGGCAGCTATCTGCCGTTTGCGGCAGTGACCGGGGCTGTATGTCTGCTGCTGATGGGTTTTCCATGGAACGTACCCGTCCGCTTAATACCCACCAAATGGTCGGATCTTGAATTCTGGGGGCTTATATTCGGCGACTTGGCAAACAGCATTCAATGCTGGTTGTCCGCGCCGACAGGCTGGGATATGGTCTTCTGGCCAAAGGCGCTCATAACCGTGCTTCTCGCCATCGGCGCGGTTGCATTGATGGCCGCAGCCTTAAAACGCGTCAAAATCATGACGGGCAAATGGCTTATAGCGATCAGTATCTGCTCAATGGGTGTCATGCTGCTGGCGGCGCTGATTCTCGCCCCCCATGGCGGGCTTCATATTGGCACAGGCATGTGGCTTTTGCCCTTAATGTGGCTGGCAGTGAATACCGCTTTGAATCTGCATGAAAAGATGCTAAAACCCAAAACCGCAAAGGAGGCAGACTGTGAAACAAAAGCTTTGGATGCTCAGCAAAAGCAAGCTTTCGAAAAGCAAACACGCATCACCAAAGATTAAGCCCGACACGGACGGAGCTGTGCCCTGGTTCTTCCTCGCGCCCAGCCTCATCTTTGTTGCGGTCATCGTGCTGCTGCCCTTTCTTGATGCGGTGCGGCGCTCGTTCTTTTCGGCCATGAGCAATGAGTTTGTGGGGTTGCAGAACTACAAAGCGGTGCTGGAGAACGAAGCGTTCAAGCTGGCGGCGGCCAATACGGTCAAATTCATTGCGGTGTGTTTGCCCCTCCTGATGATTTTTTCACTGCTGTTTGCGCTGATGCTCAGTGCTTTTAAAGAGCGGCGCGGTATATTCAAAACGACGCTTTTGGTGCCAATGGCCATACCGGTGGCATCCATGGTGCTGCTGTGGAGAGTCTTCTTTCATCAAAACGGTATGCTCAACACCATTCTGGGATGGGTGGGCGTCGAATCCATAGACTGGATAGGCAGCAGCTTTGCGTTTGGCGTCCTGATTTTTACGTATCTTTGGAAAAACGCGGGCTACAACATGGTATTGTGGCTCTCGGGCATCAGCGGCATCAACCCGGCGCTCTATGAGTCGGCGCAGATAGACGGCGCGGGCGGGTTCCAGCGGCTGATCAAAATCACGCTGCCGAACCTGCTGCCTGTGTTTTTCACGGTCGCCGTGCTCTCGATTCTCAACTCGTTTAAGGTTTTCAGGGAAGCTTACCTTATCGCGGGCAGCTATCCGGATGAAAGCATTTATATGCTGCAGCATTTGTTCAACAACTGGTTTTTGAATCTTGACGTGGATAAGATGTGCGCCGGTGCGGTGCTGATGGCGCTTGTGGTCTTTTTTCTGATCATGCTGCTTAAGAAAATGTGGGGAAAGGACAGCGCGATATGAGAAAATGGCTGATTGGTGTGATACTAGTTTTTGTTGCGTTTTTTATATGGGTACCCCTGTGGCTTTTGATCTCGGGGTCGTTGATGGGGGCTTCGGAGGCGTCGCAAAATCTGGCTCCGGTGCTGGAGGATAAGGCGGGGTCGGCGCTGTGGCCGCTATTGCCCCAATACCCTACGCTGAGGCCATATATTGAACTGCTGTTTGACAGCCCGGAGTTTTTCGTCATGTTCTGGAACTCCTGTCGTCAGGTTTTCCCTGTGATAATAGGGCAAGTGCTTATCGGGGCAGCCGCGGCATGGGCCTTTGCCAGATACCGGTTCAGGGGCAAGAAGATACTCTTCTTTCTCTACATCGTGCTGATGCTGATGCCGTTTCAGGTAACGATGGTGTCAAGCTATCTTGTGCTTGACGGGCTTGGTCTGATGGATTCGATCTGGGCGATCATACTGCCGGGCGCGGCGTCCACATTCCCGGTATTCATCATGGTGCGTTTCTTTGCGGCCATACCTTCAGCCGTGACCGAAGCTGCCGCGCTGGATGGCGCGGGCCCCTTCCAGATTTTCTGGAGGCTGGGGCTTCCCTTGGGCGCGCCGGGCATCCTCGCGGCGGTAGTGCTTGGCTTTTTGGAGTACTGGAACGCGCTTGAAGCGCCGCTGACCTTTCTGCGGGATAAATCGCTGTGGCCGCTGTCACTGTACCTTCCCGCCATATCGGCGGATAACGCAGGGATTTCTCTTGTTGCTTCGGTCATCATGCTGATACCGGCGCTGCTGATATTCCTGTTCGGACAAAAGTATTTGGAACAAGGCATCATTGCTTCCGGAACAAAGGATTAAGGAGTAGACAATGGCAAACATCGATGTGCAAATAGAAAAGGTCAACAAATGGTATACCGGCGGCGTTCACGCCGTGAAGGATATGGACATGGATATCATGGCGGGCGAGCTGCTGGTCTTCGTCGGCCCGTCGGGCTGCGGGAAGACCACGCTGCTGCGCATGATAGCCGGGCTTGAACAGCTTGGCAGCGGATATATAAGCCTGAATGGACGGGTGATCAACAAGGTGCCCCCGAAGGATCGCGATATCGCGATGGTATTCCAAAACTACGCGCTCTATCCGACAATGAAGGTTTATGATAACATCGCTTTTCCGCTGAAAATGCGCAGGAAAAAGAGAGATCAAATAGGCTCTATGGTGCAGGATATGGCCAACCGGCTGGATATCAAAGAATTGCTGGCACGGCGGCCGATAGCGTTATCGGGCGGCCAAAGGCAAAGGGTGGCGCTTGCGCGGGCGATGGTGCGCGAGCCGCGGCTCTTTTTGATGGATGAGCCGCTGTCGAACCTTGATGCCAAGCTTCGGGTCAACATGCGCCGTGAGATCGTCGCGCTGCAGCGGGAGCTTGGCGTAACCACCATCTATGTGACGCACGACCAGACCGAGGCCATGACCATGGGAACACGCATCGCCGTGATGAAGGACGGCGTACTTATGCAAATTGGCACGCCGCGTGAAATCTACGCGACGCCAGAAAACCTGTTTACCGCGCAGTTCATCGGTTCTCCGCCCATGAACGTATGGGAAGGACGGGCGATAAAGGAAAACGGAGAGACAAGATTGCTGTTTGATAACAGCTTCGTCTCACTGGGGAACAAAAGCATAATCCCGGAAGCGGTATTTCGCCGTCCGCTTTTTATAGGCATTCGCCCTGAGCATATAGTGACCGCAACTGCTGATGATCCTACCTCGGTATCAATGCGTATAGATGGCGTCGAAAACACCGGGCGGGAAACCATGGTGTTTTTATCAAAGCCGGGACTCCCTTCTCTCACGATGGCGGCATGCGGCGATTTTGACGGCAAGCTGGGAGATAATATTCGGGTCGGGCTGAATCCTTCCGGGCTTCACTTTTTTGACAAGGAAACGCAGGAACGCATTCGTTGAATGTGAAAACTTTCGACTGTGAGTCTGCCGATGTTTCACACATTAAAGGTACGTTTAAGGTTCCGGCTTTATAGTGATGATATGAAAATCTCTTGAATAAGGAGAGTAACCGGCTATGAGAACCGAAAAATCAGGAAAGGCAATAACCATACTTCTCGTCATCGTTCTGCTTATCGTTGCGACTATTGCCGTGGTGCTGCTTTTCAGCGGAAGATTCAGCCAACTGCCGTTGGTCCAGAGCAGCAACCCGCCCGCAGCGCAAAATTATGCCAGCAGGCAACAGGAAGCGCCGCCTCCGGTGGATGAAGCGCTTGAAGAGGAATATACCGCTGTGCACTTTGCGGTCAACATGGATCACATGCGCGAAGAAGCGTCAAAAAACAGCACGGGCGGACAGATAAGGATATCCGCACCACCGATCTCGCCAGAACTGTACCTCGCCTTTGGCGCATCGGAATATCTGGGCGGAAGCATTGTGACCGCATCCATCGAAGTTAACAGTACGGACGCCATCCGTGTGGTTGATGAACACCTTGGTGGCGGCTCAGACAGACCAATACGCATTCAAAGCGGCGCGGACATCCCGGAGTTTATGATGAGCTTGCAGGGCGGTAAATTTGAGGAGTTCAATAGCGGCTTAAGAAGCACCTCTGAGGGGCGTATGCCACAGGCTTTGAATGAATGTATGGTAAGCGAAGAACTCTCAAGGACGGCCGGGCTGTCCGTGGGCGATACGCTGTCCCTGTCCACATTCGTTCATGATAACGACAAAAACAGGCTGGATATCGGATATGAGCTGACGATCATCGGTATCTACCGGGATTCCACCAGTGAATACGCTGGCAGCACATACAAAAATGCCTATACCAACAGGCGCAACGAAATACTGACCACTTTTGAAACGGTGTGCGCACCGATACCGACAGAGTACAGCGGCGCACATAGCGGCGTGAAGCTGGCAGCGACCTATTATCTGAAAAGCCCTGATTTGCTGGACGCATTTGCCAAGGAAGTCTACACAAAGGGACTTGATTTAGCGTACGACGTTGTGTTTTCCTGACACTTTTCATAGCGGAAACAGGCATCAATAAACAAAGGAGAAACCATGTATATATTACAAAACGCTTTCCGTAACGTTTTGCGGAACAAAGGCCGAAACATATTGCTCGGCGCAATTATATTTATCATCATCGTATCCACCGTGGTGGCGCTGATGATCAATAACACGACAGGCAGTATCATCGACGATTACAAATCGAGGTTTGCGTCAGTCGTATCCATCATCCCGAATATTGACCGTATGCGTGAGCAGGCGATGGCGGAAGGCGCCACCGGCCCCAGGAGAATCATGGCCCCTATCATTCCATCTGAGCAGTATGTGGAATTTGGAAACTCCGAGTATTTATACGACGCGGTTTATACGGCTTCAACGGCGGTAAACAGTGCGGGCATGACGGCTATCGATGCTGGGCTTGGCGGTCAGGCTATGCAGGGAACCCTCTATGTGAATGATGAAGCGCTGATGCCGACCAGTTTCTATTTCAGCTTGCAGGGCAACAGATTTGATGAATTTGCTGAAGGGCTGCGTGGCCTAGACGAAGGCCGTATGCCCGAAAACGAGAGCGAATGTATTATCAGCAGTGAACTTGCGAGCCTGAATAATATATCGGTTGGCGATACGCTTTCTCTTGCCTCCGAAATATCGCTGAAGGGAGATAAAAGCTTTGCGGACACGCAGAACGTGCTAACCCATTATGAATTAGAAGTTGTTGGGATTTACTTCGATGCGACTGACGAATATATGCAGGGCGGGCGGCAAAACGCCTTCACCAACCGAAGGAACGAAATACTGACAACCTACGATACCGTGGTGGCTCCATTTCTGCCGGGCTATAGCGGGATTACCATATCGGCAACTTACTTTGTGGAGAATCCCGATATGATCCCCGTCTTTGCCGAGGAGCTTTACGGAAAAGGTCTTGACCCTATTTTCGACGTGACAACCGACGAGGCCGGCTACAACAAAATCATAGGGCCCGTTGAAGGGCTGCGCAGCATCTCGATCACCTTCATGATGATCGTGCTCGTTTTCGGCGGCGTCATCATTGCCCTGCTTGCTTCAATGGCCATCCGTGAGCGCAAGTATGAAATCGGCGTGCTGCGGGCAATGGGCATGAAAAAGCATAAGGTGGCGCTAGGGCTATGGGCGGAAATGGTGATTGTGACCTGTGTGTGTCTGGTGATTGGATTGGTTGTCGGGACATTGGTCGCGCAGCCCGTCACCAACGCCCTGCTTGCCGGACAGATTGAGGCGGCGGCAGCGGCAAGCCAGATGCCGGGCTATGGCGGCGGCGCTATGATGATGGCCAGCAGTATGGGATCTGCGGCCGTAGAGCCTCTTTCTGAAATCAGCATCGCGCTGGGGCTTGGCACCGCCCTGCAAATCATCGGAATAGCGCTGCTTTTAGCAACCTTTGCCGCGCTGATCGCCATCAGCCGGATCACCAAATATGAACCAATCAAAATTTTGATGGAAAGGAACTAGGCAAATGAGTGTTTTGACATTAAGTGACGTTTCATACAAATATGAGGGCGTCAAAAAAATAGTTCTGAAAAAGATTAATGCCACGTTCGAAGCCGGCAAAGTTTATACCATTGTCGGTAAATCGGGAGCGGGAAAGTCCACACTTCTTTCGCTGATTGCCGGGCTTGATGTCTGCACAAGCGGAGAAATATTGCATGGTGAGACAAACATCAAAGAGCTTGACCGTGATGCGTACAGAGCCAGGAGCATCGGCGTGATTTTTCAGGGTTTCAATCTTTTGACCAACGCGACGGCAGTCGAGAACATCGTGCTTTCGATGCACATCAGCAAGAGCGCGGAAAAGGACAAAAAGGGTTTTGCCTATGCGCTCTTGGAGAAAGTGGGTATCGACCGTGAAACTGCGGACAGAAAAATACTGAAGCTGTCAGGGGGCGAGCAGCAGCGCGTCGGGATCGCGCGGGCTCTTTCACACAACCCCGATGTTCTGATAGCGGACGAGCCGACGGGCAATATCGACAAGGATACCGAAGCACAGATACTGAAAATCTTTACTTCCCTTGCCCATGATGAAGGCAAGTGTGTCATTATCGTGACGCACTCGAAGAGCGTCACATCTATTGCTGATGAGATATACGGGATCAGCGACGGTCAGTTATCCAGATTGAAATGATATCAACAATAATGATTACACTGATATTAATTATGAGTGCGCAAGCACCGGAGGTATTTATGAAAAGAGTTAAATCGGTATTTTGCATCATTCTTTTTGTTCTGGCAGCTTTGATGATGGCTTATGCAGTTTGGTCATTCGTTTATTGCAACAATCTGATCTCAGAAATGGTGAATGCAGGGCAGCTTGAATTTGCGGGAAACGAGTATGACATCATTAATTTCTACATGTCAGGCAGTGCTCAGTACGTTGTTTTTGCGCTGCTTCTTGCCGCCGCGGGTTGGATGATATCAAAAACCAATTCAAAAGAAAGTGCTGAACAAATCCCTGAAATAACCGCGCTGGCTGAAGAAGACGAGGATCTTGATGAGTGGATGAAAGAGCTGCAGAGCAAGCAGGAGCAACCGTAATAACGCCTGAAGCATATTAATACTGACGAAAAATAGTCAAGCTATTGCACAATAGGTTATACTAAGGGGCATCATTATTGTCTACCAAGGCTTGGAGGATGCAATGTCTAATCCTCGAACGTCACACAGATATAACAGTCTTTTGAGTTATCCCTTTAAATAGGCGCTTTAGCTCTCCCCCATTTAATGTGCGAACTCTAGGCTATCGCCTGAGGGTGATTCAAAAAGCTTCAGAGTTCGTTGCTTAACAGAAAATCTGCAACGTGCATTGTCTTGATTCCCTCATAATTCCCTGCGGCAAAATCATCGGTACAATGCAGGATGAATAGAAAACGATGGGGCCTGTGATTACGGACATAATGCTTGCACTACACACCCTTTTGGTCTCCTCACGGGGAGTATGTCGCATGGGCACAGGCATGTTGCGCGTGCTCACCGGTCCGACAGTTATATGAACACAAAACAGAGGCACTGATTATTAAAGGCGATATGTGCGACAAGATAACGACGATAAAGCGGTGACGAATGAGTGACATGCCCTATAGTCATGCGCTATAGGGCATGTTATCATAAACATATGAACGATGAGGCTCGTATTGATTTGATAACAGCAACTGTGGTGTTTATGGACTTCTGATTGCTTATATTAGGCGCAGAATATCCGTACTCAATTTGGGTGCGGATATTTTTCTATAAAAATGAAGTTCTTCCTAAGCTAAGTATATTTTCTTTATTGACAAGACCACAGCTCAGCGTTACAATAAATCTGCTACTCTAACAGTTTGCATACCAATCAGATTGCATACCAATCAGATTGAATATTAGTTACACGGTATACCGGGTGCAAAGAATGGAGGTGCTTGATTGGAAAACTTGACCGAATTGTACAGAGGCGTGTTAGAAGGCTGCGTTATGGAAATTATTAGCAGTAATCAAACCTACGGCTATGAAATCACGCGCCGCTTAAATGCGCTCGGCTTCACGGATGTCGTCGAGGGAACGGTGTACGCCATTTTGATTCGGCTTGAAAAAAACAAGCTGGTGGACATGGAGAAAAAAACCTCCGACATGGGGCCGCCGCGCAAGTTCTACTCGCTCAACGACGCGGGGCGTGAAGAACTGCAAAAAATTTGGGATAAATGGGACTTTGTTGTATCAAAAATCAATTCGTTAAAGGAGGGTACAGAACGTGATTGATGGATTTATTAAATTAGTCATTGGTGATTTAGAGGAGAAAATGGAATACCACCAGATGATGAAACGAGTGAATACCTTGCCGCAGGAGTATCGCTTTGCTTTCAAA
>CAZNVX010000022.1:0-14809 GCA_964576225.1 uncultured Christensenellaceae bacterium | reverse complement strand
CGCCTCAATCCGGCTTCCCGGCAGGAGATAGAGCACCACCGCCACTTCTTTTGTACTGCCGTCGTTGGAATAATAGGTGAACGGGTAGTCCACCCTGTCGGACTGATAACTGATGGCTGAGAGATCATGGATACCTTTGGCGTACCCAAAGGTTTTGCCGACGGGATCGTAATGGTAAACGCGCACCATTGTGCCGTATCTGTCCTCGAGTACGCCGGGGTTTTCGGCAATGCGTTTCAGCAAAACGCCGTCTTCCACCAGATCATGGCTCCCCGTGGATTCCTGAAAGTATTCCCTGCGGATAAAGCTGCCGTCGGCGCCCGGCTCTCCCACAAGCCGGCTCGTTTTCTCGTAGTATGTCAGCGTCTTGGCACCGTCGGTATGCTCAACAATGCCCTTTACATGGCCGTCTGCATCCTGAATACTATATAGACCATTCTCGGTAATCAGGTTTTTCAGCGCCTGAGCGCTAAGGGATGCCGGTCTGATAAGCGTTGCCGGCAGAACAACAGCAGCGGCCAAAACCAGCGCGAGCGCGGCAGGCCTGATTATCGCGGTCAGTTTCAAAGCCCTGTACTTTGCCCCAAATTCCGCATTGGCGATTCTACGGCCTGTTACAGAATCCAATTCCTTTGTGTCTTTGCAGCCGACGCAAACCGATTCATAGCGCGTCCGGGTCGGAATCAGATGAATGCCGAAAACGACAAGCCAGCGCGTCACATGATCAAGACGGATCATTTGGGCGCACGTCTCGCACGGTTCGCTGCCGGCCACGCCGAGCTCTGTCCGGACCTCTTTGACGCCAAATATCATAGCACTATCCTCGCTTTTGTTTATCTTTTATTGTTCGTCAAACATTATATCATACATGGTCGGTTGTGTAGACGAATAAAATGGTACAAAAAAGCAAAAGGAGTTCACAATGCCGCTGTATCCAATGAAATTTGCCTTTTCTACCGATAACAACGAACGGATTGAAGCCGTTGTGACAGCGCCCAGAGAGAAAAGGAGTATTCTTCACGGCACCGTTTATGACACGGACGGGAACAGAGTGTCCGACGCCGTGGTACGCCTGTTTGCATGTGAGCAGGAAAAGACGCTGCCGCTTTCAGACGCCTTTACGGATGGAGACGGGGAGTTTGTGTTCGGCCCGCTGGCCGGGGATAAACGCTACCTCGTCAAAGTTTATGTCAACGGGGTCACGCTCCGGGAGTTGGTGGTGAGACCAAGAAGAACAAAAAAACAGCCATAGCATATATCTGTTCGTCTTTTCTTGCCAGTCAAACCAATGTGATATATACTATAAATTAGTATTTAATGGGGGCGGCAGATTATGAAAAAATGGCGTGCATTGATTTTGCTGCTATTAATGATTTTGGTGTTGTTTCCCTGTGCGGCTTATGGCGCAAGCGCCGTGCCGCAAGCCGTGCTGGATGCGCGTGGGAGCCTGGTGCGTATATTCTGTTATATCGGAAATGATACCTATGCCGGAACGGGCTTTGCCGTGGGAGACAGCTCTCCTGTGGATTATATCATAACAAATTATCATGTTGTTGAAGGAGACGGCGCTCGCATTGAGGTGTTCATCTCGGGCACAATATCCATGGAAGCCTCCATATACCGAAAATCGGAAAGCACTGATCTGTGTATACTCAAGCTAAAGAACCCGATCTACGACATAAATCCCCTGACAATCGACGATTCCGGCGACGCCAAAACGGGAGACGCGATCTATGCGCTTGGCTTCCCCGGCGCATCCGATTCCATATCCGCCGAAATTGATGCCAGCCCCGAGGACGTCACGTTAACCGACGGTATCATCAGCGCGGTCAAGTCCGGCCCGCTGGTCAGCGGGGGGCCGAGCATCAAGCTGATTCAGATAAATGCTTCCCTAAACGCCGGAAACTCCGGCGGACCGCTTCTTAACGAAAAAGGCCATGTGATAGGTATCAATACGTTTACAATGCTGGGTGCTCAAAATATCAATGTGGCGGTCAGCGTCCAGGAGCTGCTGCCGCTCCTCAAATCCAGCGGCGTTTCCTACCTGACGCCTATGCCAGAGGAACCCGAGGTGGTTGAAGAAGCGCAGGAAGCTGAAGAAGATGATGACGAAGCCGAGGCAACAGGAGCAACCCAGGAAATTGAGACGGGGGGATTTGACACTCCGTGGATTATTGTTGCGGGCGCTGCTGTACTGCTGGCAGCAGGAGGCGCCGCAGTTTTCCTTGTCATGAGAACAAGGAAAAGGGCTGCGTCCGGGCAGCATGGCGCCTACAATGGAAAAAAGATGTCGTTTGGCACCTATTTCGGCGATCCGTTCCGTCCGATAGAAACCAAACTCAGTGCGATACTCGCGATGGTGGAGCAGGTGTCCCGCTTACATGCCGCGGGCAGGTTCGGTTTTGATATTTGCCCGGATAACATCACAGTGGCGGACGACAAGGCAGTTCTCAGGCTTTACCAGATCAGTGTGCGGCCCGGCATGACCGCGACGCGGCCGGGATATTCGGCGCCGGAGTTATATTGTGCGCAAGGCATTGCGGGGCCGTGGTCCGATGTATACGCCATCTCGGCAGTTATGTATGCCGTGACGACAGGGCAAACGCTTCCGTCGGCTTTTGGCCGCAGTGAAGATGTCCCTGTGTTTCAAAGCGGCATGGATGAAAGGTTTAAAGGTCTTGCGGATGCCATCACCGCTGGGCTGAATGTGAATGCCCAGAAGCGGCCGGCATCGCTGGACACACTTCGCATGCAGCTTCAGATGCTGGTGAGCGGTTACTCCGCCATGTCCTGTATGGCATCAGGTGTGACAGCCGATGTGCCGTCCGCCGGGTTTGCCCAAGCGCAAACGACAGCCGCCCCTAAAGGACGCCGCTGGAGTGTCAAAAAGAAAGCCATCGTCATACCGGCCATTTGCCTTGCGGCGCTGCTGGCTGTGTGCACGGGTCTGCTGGTCATGTCCGGAATCAATTATGACAAAGCGTCATTCTATGTGGACAGCGGTAATTATACCAAAGCGGACGACAGTCTTCAGGGTGTATTGGTATTCTACAATGATACAAAGCAGCTCAGCAAATACGTTCAGGCAGGGATATATCTGGACAGCGGCAGATACACCGAAGCCAAAAAGGCTTTTGAGGAGCTGGCTTCCTTCCGGGATTCGGAGGATATGGTGCTGGAGACCGACTACCGGCATGCCCACAGTCTTCTTAAGAATGGTGATCATAAGACGGCCAGAGCCATGTTTGCCGAGCTGAGTGACTACAAAGACGCGCCGGATATGATACTGGAATCGGATTATTTGCATGCAGTCGCGCAGATGGAAGCGGGGAAACTGGGCGAGGCAGAAAAAGCTTTCAATGAGCTGGTAGAGGCCGGATACACCGATGCAAGGGTGATGGTGCTTGAAATAAAGTATCGCAAGGCGCTGGCGTATATCAAAGAAAACAATCTTGAGGAGGCCCTCTATTCGCTTTATGGCGTCCACCCGTATAAAGACTCCGAGGCTCTGCTTAATCAGGTTAAAGCGGACATATACGCTGAGGGCATGCGTCTGCTAAACAGCGGAGAAATCTCTCTGGCAGAGGATTATTTTTGGCATGTGTTCGATTACAGGGAAGCGGAGAGTTATATAGAATTATGTTATATACTGTCCAAGACGGATGATTATATTCTGTTCGACCGTGAGGACTATGAATACATGCTGGGTTTTGTGGGCGATGTCGATTTATCATCCTTCCTTCTGGGCGACGCCTCAATATTCTATTTTCTGGAGGGAAAATGGGTTGGTGCGGGTCATTCAATTGAATTCAAGACGGATGGCCAGACATGGTCTGCCGTCTTGAACCTTCCCTATATGAAGGATGGATACTTTTCAGTTTACGATGGTATATACACGGTTTACGAATCTGAAACGGATAATACCGGCAAGAAACTGTATCGGTTTTCTTATGTCAGCATGAATGTGATCGATGTTCACTGTTATGGGGACGGGCAGACATACAGATTATTCAGGAAATAATGGGGACGTTTTCTAAGGCCTTGACGGGGCCTTTTTTTATCCCATGGAGCGGATAGTATTGACAGAAAACCGCATACGATATATTATAAAAACGAAAGAGAAACGAAAACAAAACGAAAATAAAGGAGGCTATTGAATATGTATAACAGAGATTGGGCGAAGGTTGACATCAACACCGTTCCAAACATCAAAACCGCGCTGCCCGGCCCGAAATCGGTCGAGCTGCACAGCCGCGCTTCCAAGCTGATGAAGGGTTTTTCCAGTCAGGTCAAGCTGTTCCCGGTGGCGTTCGACTCGGGCAAGGGCTGCGTGCTTAAGGACGTGGACGGCAACGAATACATTGATTTTTCATCCGGCATATATGTGACGGGTCTTGGGCACTGCCATCCCAAGATCAGCGAGGCTGTCGCCAAATACGCCAATACGCTGATGAACTGTCATGATTTTTCAACGGAGATCAAAACACAGCTGCTCGAAAAGCTCGCCAGCATCACGATGGGCGATTTGAACGGTATCCAACTATATGACTCCGGGACGACGGCGGTCGAAGCAGGTCTGCGCTGCGCGCGCGCCGCCACAGGTAAATCGGAATTCATCTCTTTCTGGAGGGACTTTCATGGCAAGACGCTGGGCGCTGTCAGCTGCGCGATTATGAACCAAAGCACAGGGTTAAGAGCGCCGGGCTTCTATATGGCGCCGCGCCCCAACCCATACCGCCCATTGCTGCCTGTTAAAAACCCGGACAGCGGCAAAGAGTATATCGATTTTCTTGAGAATATTTACGTCAACGAAACCACACAGCAGGTGGCGGCGGTTGTTTTGGAGCCGATTCAGGGCTGGGCAGGCTCGGTGGTGCCGCCGGACGACTTTATGCCGCTGCTTCGTGAATGGTGCGACAGCAAAGGCATACTGTTGTTTGCAGATGAGGTATTGACGTGTATGGCGCGCACGGGTAAGATGTTTTGCATGGAGCATTGGGATGTCACGCCGGACATCACCACGCTGGGCAAAGGCTTCGGCAACGGATTCCCCGTCACGGCCATGTGCGTGAGCGACCGGTTCAAGGAAGCGGTGGAAGACATCTCAGCGTCATCCAGCTATGGCGGAAACCCGATGGCATGCGCCGCGGCGCTGGCGTCAATTGAGGTGATTGAAGAGGAAAAACTGTGTGAGCGGGCAACGCAGCTCGGAGAGCTGTTTATGAAAAGAATGCGCAAGCTCACCCAGGATTATAAGATTGTCGGCGACGCGCGGGGCAAGGGCTGCCTGCTCGCGATCGAACTCGTCAAAGATAAGGACACCAAGGAGCCGTTTGACGCTGCCGGCAAGATGGTTTACCAGAAGGCGTTTGCCAAAGGCCTCGCGTGGGTGCCTGCCGGTCATATCCTGCGCATGTCCCCGCCGATGATCATGGAGGACGATATGGCGCACAAGGGTATGGACATCATCGAGGAAGCCATTGCGGAAACGGAGAAACATTTCGGGTATTAAACCCGGTATATTATGGAGGATGCTATGAAAGAGATCAGAGTGGGTATTGTGGGGTTCGGCTTTATGGGCCGCGCACACACATACGGGTACAAAACGATACCGTTGTATTACAAAGACCTGCCGTTTAAGATCACGCTTGCGGGCGTGGCGGACCCTGTGCCCGGTGTCGCGGAACGAGCCAAAGAGGAGCTGGGCTTTGAAAAAGCGACCCTCAATCCGGATGATCTTTTTGCCGACCCGAGCATTGATGTGATTGACATTTGCACACCTAATATCTACCACAAGGAAGGTGTGGTAAAGGCGCTTCAAGCGGGCAAGCACGTATATTGCGACAAACCGCTTGCTGCGTCTTACGCTGAGGCGCTTGAGGTGGCAGAAGCGGCGCAGGAGAGTGGATGCGTCACGCAGATGGCGCTTCAATACCGGTTCTATACCGGCACGCTGCGTGCCAAGCAGCTGATTGAGGACGGGCGGCTTGGGCGGATACTCTCTTTCCGATCTGCCTATCTGCATCCCACAGGCGTTGATCCCAACAAGGTGATCGGCTGGAAGCAGCAGAAGGCATTCGGCGGCGGTGGTGTTCTTTTCGACCTGGGGAGCCACGTTTTCGATCTGATGTATTCACTGCTCGGCGAGTTCGACAGTGTGCTGACCAGCAACACCATCGTCTATCCCCAGCGGCCCGACAAGGACGGCAATATGATCGATGTGGACGCGGAAGACCTTTCGATCTCGATGGTGAAGATGAAGAACGGTGCATCGGGCGTCATTGAGGCTTCCAAAGTCGCTTTGGGCAGCAATGATGAGATGCGCTTTGAAATTCACGGCACCAAGGGCGCGGTCTATTACAACTCGATGCGGCCCAATGAGGTGCTGTTCTACGACGGCACGCAGAACGACATGCCATATGGCGGCGAGTCGGGCTTTAAAGCTATTGAGTGCGTTAACCGCTATGAAAAGCCGGGCGGCCAGTTCCCCGGGCCCAAGTTTGCAATCGGCTTTATGCGCGGCCATGTGCATTGCCTGTTCAATTTTATCTCGCATGTGTATGAGGGCAAGCAGAGCGCGCCGTCTTTCAAGGATGGAGCCTATATTGAGTATGTGATGGAAAAAGCGTATGAGTCGGACGCGATCGGCCAGTGGGTGAAGCTGTAGCGTATGGATGAAGCGGGCATGGGCAGCGCTGTCACAGAGCTGAGCGCTCAGCAGCGGCGTGAAAGAATACTGCATATATTGGGGGCGAAAGGGCGCGTGCGT
The DNA here is from genome assembly GCA_964576225.1 of uncultured Christensenellaceae bacterium. Lineage (GTDB taxonomy): Bacteria > Bacillota > Clostridia > Christensenellales > SZUA-584 > SZUA-584. The sequence goes on along the minus strand of CAZNVX010000022.1, from coordinate 8,040 downwards.
GTTTCTGAGCTGGCGAAGGTTTTTGGCACCTCGGAAGTGACGATACGTCATGACCTTGCCGACCTCGAGGAACAAAGCCTGCTTTATCGTGTGCATGGCGGTGCTGAATCGGCACACCGTGCTTACTACACATTGTCGCTGGCGGACAGGATGAAGCGCAATGAACAGGCCAAACGGCAGATTGCTGTTAAAGCCGCTGCGCTGGTTCGCGACGGTGAGACGGTGCTGATGGACAGTGGGACGACAACGCTGATGGTGGCTCAGGAGCTGCGGCAAAAGAAAGCGCTCACCGTTGTCACCAATTCGCTGATGATCGCGCGCGAGATGACGGCGGCGGCGGATGCCAGTGTGATTCTGCTGGGCGGCAATTTAAACACCAGTGATTTGTTTGCCTACGGCGACGATACGTATGCCCAATTGCAGCGGTACAAAGCCAGCAAGATGATCATGGCCGTGGATGGCGTCAGCGCAGAGTCCGGCATCACCACTTACTACCATTTGGAGGCAGAGGTCACGCGCCGCATGAGTGAGCGCGCCGAAACGGTGATTGTCGCGGCGGATCATACCAAGATCGGACGGGAAGGGTTCGCCAAGATCGGGGGCATCGACATTGCCGACATGCTTATCACCAACACCCATGCGGATAAAAAAGCACTTGGCGGCATCGCGGCTAAGAACATTGATGTGATCACAGTATAGAGTGATTAAAGAGAGTGGGTTATAGACAAAGAAGCTTAATCGAAAAGCGTTGCAATATGCAGCGCTTTTCACGTCTGAGACAATTTCCACACTATTTTTTTCCTTGGGAGAAGGCAAAGGGCATGGTATAATGCTTTCATGAAAGATAACGGCAGGACAAACAGGCTTTATGTAGCGGGGGGAGACGACCCTGCAATAATGGCGCGTCGTATACTTGAGACGATGAAGCCTGAGGCTGAGCTTGAGCCTGATGCAGCCATAGGCTTAAAGCCGAACCTTGTTGTTTCGAAAGATTGGCAGTCCGGAGCAACCACCAATCCGGCGATCTGCGAGGCTGTCATCGAATATTTTTTTGAGCGCGGCTTTACGAACATTGTTATTATTGAGAGCTCATGGCTGGCGGTGGACACCGCGCGCGCTTATAAAACCTGCGGCTACGATAAGCTGGCCCATCGATACGGTGTTAAGCTGATCGATGTGAAGAAGGATCGGTACCGGACACTCGAGTTTGACGGTATGAAAATCGATGTATCAGCTCGCGCGCTGGCGCTGGATTTGCTTGTCAACCTGCCTTTAATTAAAGGTCATTGCCAGACGGGCATGACATGCGCGCTTAAGAATATGAAAGGTTTGATACCCGACAGGGAGAAACGGCGCTTTCATACGATGGGGCTGCATAAGCCCATTGCGTATCTGAACAGGATGATAGGGCCCTCGCTGACGATTGCGGACGGCACCTGCACAGACCCCGGCTTTGAAGAGGGCGGCCGTCCGGCGCATCTGGGCACAATGGTGGCCGGGCAGGACAGTGTGCTGGTGGATGCATATGCCGCCGGACTGCTCGGGCTTCGGCCAGCGGAGGTTGAATATATCAGGATTGCGGCGCAAATTGGTGTGGGCAGTGACGACCTGACTGGCGCGGAGATCGTGTATTTGGATCGTGTTTCGCATGGTGTGGCCGCGCATTCAGCGGCGCTCGAAGCGGCCAAATCCTGCATCGATGAGGATCAGGCATGCAGCGCCTGCACCGGCAACCTGATAAGCGCCCTGCTGCGGCTTGCAGATACAGAGCGTCTGAGCGATCTGAGAATTTGCGTCGGTCAGGGCTACAGAGAAAAATCGGGGGTTCTGGGGTGCGGCAGCTGCACATCCGGGTTTCGCCGTTGTATTGAAGGATGTCCGCCGTCGGCGGAACACATATACGAACAGCTGTTGGAAATAAGGAGAAGACAATGAAACAGTTCACAATTGTGCTGGACGGTATTGCCGACAGGCCACAAAAAAAGCTTGGCGGCCAAACGCCGATGGAAGCGGCAGCCACACCCGGGCTGGACGCCCTGTTTTCCGTATCTAAACCAGGAACGGTGCAGACCATCAAGCCGGGTCTTGAGGTGGGCAGCGCCGTTGCCAACTTAAGCCTTCTCGGCTTTGACCCCGAAAAAACCTACAAAGGCCGTGCGGTGATTGAGGCTGCAGGCGCGGGCATACCCGTGGTGGCGGGCAATCTGTATATCCGCTGTAACTTTGTGACGCTGGAGGGCGAAAGCTTTGATGCAGGCACGATGCAGAGCTACAGCGCGCACGACATCGAAACAGAAAAAGCCGCGCCTTTAAACGAGCGCTTGAACAGGGAGGTTTTCCGGCCGCCCTTTAAGCTTTATCATGTGGATACCTTCCGCAACATTCTTGTGGTGGAGGGAGCGGGCGAGCTCGCCGGTCAGCTCAAGTTCATGCCCGCGCACGACATGATCGGCGGGGCGGTATCGGATTTTACAAAAGGCAGCGATGTGATGCAGCAGTATTTTGCGATGATGCGGCAGGCTTATGATGTGCTCAAAGATGACAACGACACGCCGGCAAACGCTATTTGGTTCTGGGGAGCTTCGTCAGCACCCGATTTTGGTTCGCCGCCGTCAGATAAGCGGGTTATATTGGCAGAAACGTCGCTGATGCGCGGCATCGCGGGGCTGGCCGGGCTTGACTGCGTCACGCTGTCGGAAGACAAAGGATTCGTCGCATTTCTGGAAGAGAAAACAGCGGCGGCCATAAAAGCGATGCAAGAATACGACTATGCCTATATTCACATACAAAAACTGGACGACTTGTCTCACGAGCTGCAGCCGGTGGAAAAGATGACGGCCATTGCGCAAATCGACGAATACTTTATCCGCCCTTTCTTTGCACAGATAAAGAAGCCCTACAGCGCGTTTATCGTATCCGACCATTACACATTTTCAGACAGCGGCGGTCACGGCGGAGATCCTGCGCCGTTCTTGCTGTTGGGGCATGGCAGCGCGGGTATGCCCGGAAGGTTCACCGAGCAGCACTGCCGCAACGCCGGCTTAACGGTTACGGCTGCCGAGCTCGTTTCGTGGCAGCGTGGGAGTAAGGAGGAGGTATGATGGGATTTGAATTTGTGACAGCACCCCGGATTATATTTGAACGGGATGCCGTAAGAAAACTGCCCGGGCTTTGTGCCGGCTATGGCGGGCGATTTCTGATCATCACGGGGGGCAGCTCACTGCGCCGTTCCGGTGTGCTGGATGATTTGACTCATGGGCTGGCTGAAAAAGGGATGGCATTTATACTATTTGATGGCGCGTCGGGCGAACCCACGCCGGAGATCGTGGACGCAGCGGCGGAGCTGGGTCGGTCGGCGGGTGCTTCCGCGGTGATTGGCATCGGCGGCGGCAGCGCGATGGATACGGCCAAAGCGGCGGCAGGCGTTATCACCAACGGCGGCAGTGTGCGGGATTACCTTGAAGGCGTGGGAACAGGCGCTCAAATTGTTGCCGATCCGCTGCCGTTCATCGCCGTGCCCACAACAGCAGGCACCGGCACCGAGGTGACCAAGAATGCGGTTATCATGTCGGCAAAAGACAGATTCAAGGCGAGTATCCGTGACGACCGTCTGATGGCACGCGTTGCGGTGGTGGATCCTGACCTGACTGCATCGGTGCCGCCGGGTGTGACCGCGTCGTCGGGCATGGACGCTGTCTGCCAGCTGATCGAGAGCTTTACGGCACGGCAGGCCAACCCGTTTTGCGACGCCATGGCGCTGTACCACACGCCAAAAGCGATGATGGCCCTGCGGCGTGCCTATGATGATGGCGGTGATATGGATGCCCGTGAGACAATGTCATTGGCGGCGATGGTCAGCGGCATGTGCCTTGCCAATGCGGGCCTGGGCGCGGCGCACGGTATTGGCGCCGGTTTGGGCGCGGTGCTGGGCGCGGCGCACGGCGTGGCCTGCGGCATGCTTCTGCCGCATGTGATGCGGTATAATATCGAACATGGTGTGACCAAATACGCCCAGCTGGCGCCTGCAATCTGCGGGCGGGACTATGCTGACAGCAAAGCCGGAGCTCTTGCGGTGGCGGATGCCGTGGATGCGCTGTGCCGGTACCTGAAACTGCCGGCGGTGCTGAGCGAGCTGGGCGTGTCCGTACAGAACGCCGATGAGCTGGCAGCGGCATCCATGGGGTCTTCCATGAAGAAAAATCCGGTGCCGTTTACCCTTAAAGCATGCAAAGATTTCATCCTCTCACTCATATAACCAAGAACGGTAAGCATAAGCTCTACCGGGGAGTGGTGATATGAACGGGCTGACAATCCACCGGCTTCGGCGCACAGACAGCCTTGAAACGCTGAGCGTGGCCTACCGTGTGCCTGTCTGTATGATCGTACGTGCCAACGGGCTGGATATCGCAACCCGGCTCGCCGAATGCCAGGAACTCAGAATACCCCGAAAATGCTTCTGCAACCGCTGTGCGGGCGTCAGAGAAGAGGATTCGGGCTCTGGACGGCAAGGCGTGGATGACGCTGACCGGCCTTGAACGCAGCCGCAGATTGGTCTGCCGGTTTTGCTCAAGGCCAGCGGCATCGGCGTACCGGATATAAGCGTCCGGTGGTACGCTGCGTGCAGGCTGCCGTGAGGAGTGACTGTTCAGGTATTAGGATATGCTTTTTTATCAACTTGTGTTAGAATAGAGAAAATCTCCGGAGGGCCGTTTATATGGACATGCAAGCACTGCCGATCATCATGTTGGTAATCAATCTAGCCGTTGGCGTGGTTTTCTGTTTCTTTGGCAACAGATGGCTCAAGGTTATCCTTGGGGTCTTTGGTTTTTCCGCCGGTTTCGTGATGGCGAATACAGTGCTTCCGCTTATTTCGTCAATGAGCGATACGGCTGTGCTGCTGGTCAGCGTGGGTGCGGGCGTTGTGGGCGCTCTGTTGTTCATTCTGTTTCTGTATGTCGGCATTTTTTTCATTGGTTTTGGCGGCGGCTTGCTTTTGTGTCTGCTGCTCGCTCAGGCGCTTGAGCTCAGCATCCTTGATTGGTATGTGTACATCCCCGTGCTGGTTATCAGCAGTGTGCTGGGGTCGTTAACGCTCAATCACCGCCGTATCTTCGTGTCGGTGTTCACGGCGTATATCGGCGCTTCGGCCTTGGCTCAGTTTGTGGACCAACTGGTAAATGGCGTACGATTGCAGTCTTTTGCGCTGTATGATACAAAAGCTGCCTACAGCGCATATACATCAACTGTTTATTTGATCGCACTGGCGGGTTTTTTTCTGGCAGGGTTGATCATTCAGCTGGTTGTGACAGGCAAGAAAAAATCCTGAAAGGAAAGAGGTTGCCATGAGTCTTTCTAATGCCTTGCTTATCGGCGGTTGTATCGCCTTGCTGCTCGCGCTCGTAACAAGCTTTTTTGGCTACAAGCTGGCTCGGTTTCTGCTGCCGCTCTGCGGGCTGGCCATATTGGAGGGCTTGATTTATGTCTATGTATACGATTTGCTGATATTGGATGCGCTGGGCACCTGGCTGTTTTTCGGCGGTTCAAGCATTGCCATTTATCTGATACTGTTTTTTTTCAAGAGGATTGCCGCTTTTTTTGCCGGTTTGACGGGCGGTGCCATTTTTCTGGTCTATTTGATCTATGCGCTGAGCCTGCATGACTTTGCGCTGATGTACCCGATCGTGCTCACACTGGCCGTGTTGGCAGGGTTATGGACGGCGTTTTATAAAAAAACCGGCGTGATCATTTTTACATCACTGCTGGGCGGCTGCGCGGCAGCCTATATCGGTCTGTATTTGTTTATTCAGGGTGGGGATGCGTCGCCTTTTGCGGCAAGCGGCAACCTGCTGGCTCCGCTGGAAAGCTTTTTGATGGCGCAGACCTGGCTCATCGGCGGAATCGGTGTTGCGCTGACTCTTGTTGGCCTGCTCGTGCAGCTTTTTGTTACGGCCCGCAGCCAGGTGCTGTCCGCCCTGCCGGGCGCTGAAGAAAAAACTCACAGCAAAAAGACATCCCGCGACTCGGATACCTGGACGGGCGACATGGGCTATTAGAGAACCCAGAATACAATAAAGCACTTTGAATGGGCATGGCGGCGAAAACGGCGGCCTGCCTTTTTGTTTGAAGCGGATGCATTTGCCCCAATGTGTTGTTTGGCTGCCGTCTACGTGCGGTAGCTGGCATTAATGCGCACATAGTCGAGCGAGAAATCACATGTCCACATCGTATCGCAGGCGCTGCCATCCGAGAAATCCAACGTGTAGACGACTTCCTGTTGTGTCAGCACTTCGAGCGCGGCCACTTCGTCGAAAGCGAGACCGCCGCCATCTTTGCATACCTGCACATCTCCTATCCAGATATTGACCTTATCCGGGTCGAAGCGTGCGCCCGAATAACCGGCTGCTGTGAGCAGCCGGCCCCAGTTGGCGTCGTTGCCGAACGCGGCCGTTTTGCACAAGGGTGATCTTGCAATAGCGCTGGCGATGCGGTGCGCGTCCTTATCCGTGCGCGCATTTTTGATATGGATGGTGAGCAGTTTGGTGGCGCCTTCGCCGTCTGCGGCCATCATCTTGGACAGCTTGATGCAGACCGCTTTGAGGGCATTCACAAAAAGATCATATTCGGGGGTGCCCGCGTCAATCGTTTCGTTCTCCGCCATGCCGGAGGCGAGCAGGAGCACTTTGTCGCATACACTGGTGTCGCCGTCGATGGAGATGCGGTTATAGGAAACGCCCGCCGCTTCCTTTAGCGCCTGTCTTAACGCAGGCAGCGTGATGCTGGCGTCCGTGGTTACCACAGAAATCATCGTGGCCATGTTGGGATGAATCATGCCGGAGCCCTTCGCCATGCCGCCGATACGCACCTCGCGTCCGCCGATGGTCACAGCGGCCTGTGCTTCCTTGGCCACGGTGTCTGTGGTCATAATGGCATGCGCGGCATAGAGGCCGCCACCCTTCGTCAGCGAAGCGGCCTCTATGCCCGTCTTGATGCAATGCAGGGGCAACGGGAAGCCGATGACGCCGGTGGATGCCGTCAGTACATCGGCAGGCCGGCAGTCAAAACGGGCGGCCGCGATTTGTGCCATCGTTAAGGCGTCGTTCAAGCCGCGCTGCCCAAGACAGGCGTTGGCGTTGCCTGAGTTGATGATAACAAGCTGGGCTTGGCCGTTTCGCACATTTCTGCGGGCCAGCTGCAATGAATGACCTTTGACGATGTTGCGGGTGAATATACCGGCTGCTTTGGCAACACAATCGCATTTGATAATGGCGAGATCACGGCCGCCATTCTTTTTGATGCCGCATGAAATGCCTGCCGCAATGAAACCGTGTGCATAAGTAATGCCGCTGCCAATAGTCATTTTATTGTTCCTTTCATTTTGCCAAAATCATTACAGCATAATAATTTCAAATGGTACAGCCCGCCTATTCGCTTTCCAGCAGGGTTTCCATTTGCCGCATGTCTTTGATCACAAACCTGTTACGGTTGTAATTGAGAATCCCCATATCGCTGATGTGGGATAGCTCCCGCGAAAGCGCGCTGCGATTAACGCAAAGGTAATCCGCAAGCGCCTGTCTGTCAAGCTCGATTTCAAACCGGACACTCTTTTTCCTTTCTGCCTGTGTAATAAGGTATGATGCCAGCTTCTGGCGCGTCGTTTTTCTGGCGATGTGATCGAGCTTTTCGTTCATATCAAGATTTTTACGGGCCACAACATACAGCATGTTCTTGACCAGCGCGTTGTGATGCGTGCAGCAGGATGAGCACGTGCGAATGATTTTATCAAAAGATATCTGCAATACTTCCGCATCGGTTTGCGCTTCCACGTTGACAGGGCTGACGGCCACGCCTGCGCAGATAAGGGATTCCCCGAAAAGATCGGGCACGGAAAGCGCCGACAGCACCGTTCGGTTGCCCAGCATGTCGTCACGGCTCACCACAGCCTGACCATCAAGCAATATGCCGATATGGCGAAGCGGGCTGCCTGCAGTCAGTAAAAAATCGCCCTTTTTATAGACTGAGATTTTCGCGCCCAAACAGCTG
>CAZNVX010000021.1:0-14926 GCA_964576225.1 uncultured Christensenellaceae bacterium | reverse complement strand
CCAGCCTGAACGCAGGGCCTCTAACATGTGTTCGATATCCGGCCAAGCCTGTTTGCATATTTGGGCTGCGTAAAATGAATAATGTTATCCCAGTTATCCACATTTTTGTCCACAGCATGCGAAAAAATGAGCTAGAGAGACCAATCGGAAGATTGTAAAATTCCTGCCCGAACAAGAAAATGAATAAAAAATTTTTGCCCTTTTTTTGACGTGCATCCGTGTTTTATAAATATTCACACGTTCATACGCTCAGCAATCGCGGTGCATTTTTTTCAGGTATTCTGCACATATTTGCCCATTCATCGGTTTTGTTCTCCCCCATCGCCGTCCTTTGTGATATAATAACATTACCGCATACCAAACGAACATCGCGGTTGATATTATCAGCGATCAGGAGAAAACTATGGAAAACTGTGAAATCGTCGTGGCGGGGCATCTTTGCCTCGATATCAGCCCGGCCTTTGACGGCCAGCAACGCCGCAAAGTGGAGGAGCTTTTCCGCCCGGGCCGTCTGGTCAACACATCCGGCGTGGTCATTTCCTCGGGCGGCATCGTATCAAACACCGGTTTTGCTCTTTCAAGGCTGGGTCTTGGCGTGCTGCCGGTCGCCAACATCGGCAGCGATGAATTCGGCGCTCTTCTCGCGGATATCGCCCGGCGTGAAACGGGCAGCGAGCTGGTCAACAAGCCGGATGTGCGCACGTCCTATTCCATCGTGCTTTCACCGCCGGGTATTGACCGCATCATCCTGCACGACCCGGCTGGCAACGACATGTTCTCATCGGACGATATCGACTACGAGACCGTCGGCCGCGTCGGCTATTTTCATTTTGGCTATCCGCCGCTGATGAAAAAAATATACGATGACGGCTGCCGCGAGCTGGAATTGGTCTTCCGCCGCGTCAGGGAAGCGGGTGCCGTATCCTCTCTCGATATGTCCCTGCCCGATCCCGCGAGCGAGTCAGGGCAGGTGGATTGGCAGAGCGCGCTTGTGCGCACGCTGCCGTATGTGGACATATTCATGCCCAGCGTCGAAGAGGCGCTTTTCATGCTGGATCGGCCCGAATACGAGCGCATCATGAACATCTGCGGCGGCGACGACTTCACCCGGTATCTGGACTTCGCAAAGGTCCGCGCTCTGGGCGAGGCGATACTGCGTCTGGGGTCGCGCATCGCTTTCATCAAGTGCGGCGCTCACGGCGTGTACATCAAAACCGCGGACGCGCCGCGCATGGCCGCCATCGGGCTTGATTCATGGGCGGATCGCGAGCTGTTCCAGCCGACCTACGTGGTCAAGGATTTCAAGTCCGCGCTGGCGGGCGGGGATACAACCATCGCCGGGTTTCTGGCCGGTATGATCCGCGGTTTTAGCATTGAAGACTGCGCCCGCATTGCATGCAAAACCGGCGCCCTTTGCTGCACCACGTATGATTCGATCAGCGGTCTCCTGCCGCTCGGCGATGTGTTCGCGCTGACAAAAACGCAGCCCGAAAAGAACAGCACGGATCTGCCCAACGGTCATCTCGTCTATGACGCCGGTCAGCAGATATACAAAGCATGAGCATTCAGAGCCGTCTTAAGGCCGTGCTTTATAAAATTCGCAATCCGGAAACCAGCGAGGAGGAGGCCGCGTTCAACAAAAGCCTTGGCTTTACCCGGCTGTTGATCTTTCTGCCCTTTCTTATCGCCGCGGCCATCATCATGCTGCTGGCGTTAAAATAGTGGCGTTGATACAGCGTGGTTTGCATTTTATGCAGAATATGCTATGATAATGTGACATGGATAAAAAAGGCGGTAGTCGGCATGGATTTCAGTGAATCGACCGAAATGTATCTGGAGGCCATTCTTGAGCTGGAGGCGAAAAACAACGTGGTGCGCAGCGTGGATGTCGCGCGCTTTTTGGGCGTCTCCAAGCCCAGCGTTAACCGCGCCATGACCAATTTAAAGAACGAAGGCTACATCCGCCAGGAGCCCTACGGCGACATCAGCTTCACTGATAAAGGGCGCACCAAGGCATCGCGGATCCATGAGCTGCACCATATCATCACCGACTTTCTTGTCAGCTCGCTCGGCATCAGCCCCGATCTGGCCGAAGCAGACGCCTGCCGCATCGAGCATGTGATATCCCCCGATGTCGTGCAGGCGATGAAGGCTTACAATAATAAAAAGGAACGGCAGCCGTAGCGCTGCCGTTTGCTGTTTTAAGACCCAGGGGTCTCTTTCTCGGACATGTTCCTGTAACTATTCGTACATCTCCAGGCTCTGCTGGCAATCGTTGCAATACCCGCTGTTCAAATCATAGCAGTCCTGACACATGTATGAATTGCATGCCCTGCAATTCTGCATCGCGCGCGACTCCGTTGGGTTTGAACAGCATGAACAGTTCATCTTCGACATATCCCCTCCGCCTTTCGGTTGTTTATCGTTGATATTATGCACTGTTGCTGTGTTTTTCATACGGAAACGCAACGAAATGCGCGGCGGTTATGCCGGGTTCAGGGCCCCGAAGCTTTACTCATCGTCTCACCGGCGAAGTTGGTGTCGCCAAACCACGCGGGCAGCGGCGTATTATCCCCGCTCATGGCTGCCAGTGCAACGGGGATCATGCCGCACGCCTGCCGCACCCCGTCGGCCACCATCTGCTGCATGTGCTCATATTCCGCCGCGCTGAACAGCGACGCGTCTCGCTCCGGCGGATACAGCAGGCAGGAAGCATCAAAGCCTGCCGCTTTGCCGATCACTTTCAGGTAAAGCCGCCTTGCCGGGCCGATGCGCGAGAGCGCCTGCTTGGCATGCGCAAAGTGCCGCTGCGCGGTGCGCACAGTGTTCGGAGGCAATGGGCGGCCATAAAGGTCATGCGCCGCGCGGCTGTACCACGCGCAGATGCCGCCGCCTATTTCTTTATACATCACCTCGGGGTAAATGTCGTACTGATGCGGCTCGATGCCCCACTGTCCGATGGCAGTGTAGCTGTCCCACATATACTCGATGGCCTGATGAAGCGCCTCGTTATCACCCGACTTGCCGTACACAAAAGGATGCGCGGTCTTGTCGATGGCATAGTGCGTCAGAAAACCGGCGGCATAGGAGAGCAGCTCGCCGCGGTCCGCCCCGCTGTATGCCTGCACATAATACAGAAGATGTGTGAGCAGCGTGCGCGTTTTCCCGCTGTGCATCTGCACGCCCAGCTCAAATGCGCTCCTGTCGCGGCGCCATGGTTGATAGTTATGAAAAAACAGCATGTCTGGCCCCTGGCAGCCCAGGTAGAACGCCCGCGCATGCGGCACGCTGACGGCTTTGAACACCCGTTCACCCGCCGCCCGATGCGTCAGATACGACGGCATGGCGTTGTCCTCCCATATAAAAAGCACCCTGGTTCATGCGCTTCCACCGCGCCCACGCTGCCCAGAAACGACGCGCACACCACAGGCCCCGCAAAGCGGAAACCGCGCGCTTTGAGGTCACGGCTCAGCGCCGTGCCGTCATCAAAGCCGTACACATATGTGACAAAGCTGTTTTCGGGGCCAAACTGCGCACTCATCAGCCGCGCGTTGTGAATCACCGCTTCAATCTTCCGCCGGTTGCGGATGATGCGCGGGTCGCCCATCAGCGCTTCGGTATCGTCCTCGGTCAGCTGCGCCACTTTTTTCACATCGAAACCAAAGAAAGCCTCGCGGAACGCCGCGCGCTTGTCGAGCACGGTACGCCAGGACAGGCCGGCTTGAAACGCCTCCAGGCACAGCTTCTCAAAAAGAGCCGTGTCGCTGTGCTTTCTCCGCCCAAATTCTTCATCATGATACGCGCGCATCCTCTCGTCGCCATGCTGCGCCCAGCTGCATCTATCCATATCGGTATTTTAACATACCCCATGAAAAATGTGTTAAGTTTTAAGCTGGCTTATGTTATGATGAAGAAAAATAACCGGAGGCCTCTGTGCAAAGTTTTCTGAGCCAAAAAGCCCGCGACATCACACCCTACACAGCGGGGGCGCAGCCGCAGGGCAGCGGCATCATCAAGCTCAACACCAACGAGAATCCCTACCCGCCCTCTCCCGGGGCGCTCGACGCGCTCTCGTGCTTCGACGCCACGCGTCTGCGGCTGTACCCGCCGCCGGACGGCGGGCCGCTGCGCGCCGCTGCCTCCAAGGCTTTCTGCCTGCCCGAGTCGCATGTGTTCTGCGGCAACGGTTCAGATGAAGTGCTCGGGCTCGCTTTCGACGCCTTTTTCGATGCCGATATTGTTTTCCCGGACATCACATACAGCTTTTACCCTGTCTGGGCGGCTTACTATGGCATCAGCTTTGCCACCGTGCCGCTTGGTGATGATTTCACAATCCCTGTGGAAAACATGGTCGGCCGCGGCGGCATCGTGCTGGCCAACCCCAACGCGCCCACCGGCATCGCCCTGCCGCTGGCGGATATCGAGCGCATACTGCAAAACAACAGCAACCGGGTTGTGATCGTTGATGAAGCCTACGCGGCGTTTGGCATCCAAAGCGCGGCCTGTCTGGTCAGCAAATATCCCAACCTGCTCGTGGTGATGACGCTGTCAAAATCGCACGCGCTCGCCGGGCTGCGTGTGGGTTTTGCGCTCGGCCAGCCGCACCTGATCGACGGTCTGTCCCGCATTAAGGACAGCTTTAATTCGTATCCGGTGGATATGCTCGCGCAGCACGTCGGCGCGGCGGCGCTGCTCGATACCGGCTATTATGAATCCATTTCTCAAAAAATAATGGCCACGCGGGAACGCACCGCGTGCGAGCTAAGTTCGCTCGGTTTCCACGTGCTGCCGTCCAGCGCCAACTTTGTGTTCGCCACCAGGCCGGGGCTCAGCGCGGCTCAGCTCAAAGCCCACCTGGAAAATAACCGCATCTACGTGCGCCATTTTAACCTGCCGCGCATCAGCGAATACCTGCGCATCTCCATCGGCACCGACGAGCAGATGACAGAGCTGCTGCGCTGTGTGCGTGAATGTCAACCGTCGTAAGGGCTTATCTCCATGGCCTTTGAGCCTGCGCCCTTATGATTCGTATCGTATTGGCGAAGTCAGCCTTTTGCCCACGCCCGTGCATTTGCCGGCAACAAAAAGAGAGCGGCCGTTGTCAACCGCTCTCTTGTTATATGTGCGTGTCAGTCCTGCGAATACGGCAGCAGGGCCATCATACGGGCACGTTTTATCGCCATCGCGAGGTGGCGCTGATGCTTGGCGCACACGCCGGACGTCCGCCGCGGCTGTATTTTGCCGCGCTCCGTCAAAAAGCGCTTCAGCTTCATCGTGTCCTTGTAATCGATGCTCTTTGATTTATCTGCACAAAACGCGCATATTTTGCGGCGGGGTCTGCCGCGGCGCATTTTTCTTTGTGGTCTGTCGTCGCTCATCATAAGTCCTCCTTCGAATTATTTGTCAAAAAGGCATTTGCTCATCATCCAAAGGCTCAAAATCATCTGGTTCATCGCCAAAAAGGCCGGCGTCGTCCGGCGGCGGAGGAACATCCTGCGGCCGCGTGCCGCCTTCGCCCTTGGGCGTCAAAAACTCCACATCGTCGGCAACAATTTCGGTAACATAGCGCCTCTGACCGTTATTGTCATCATATTCCCTGGTCTGTATCGACCCGACGATGCCCACCTTGCGTCCCTTGGCCAAAAACTTGGCGCAGTTTTCCGCAAGTCCCCGCCATGTCACAATGCTCAGAAAATCCGTCTCATCCCTCTTGTATGGCCGTGTCACAGCCACTCTGAACGTACACACGGAGATGCCGGAGGCCGTTGTCTTAAGCTCCGGATCCTTGGTTAGGTTTCCGATGATAATGGCTTTGTTCATAACTACAACCTGCCTTTACAGTCTGATCACATTGAATCTGATAACGCTGTCGTTGATTTTGTACTGACGTTCAAGCTCTAAAGGAAACTCCGACGGCGCTTCAAACGTCATCAGCACATAGTATCCTTCTTTGATGTAGTTGATTTCATAGGCCAGTTTTCTTTGGCCCCATTCGTCAACCTTCTCAATTTTTCCGCCGTTTTCCGTTACAAGATTCGAGAACTTCTCGATCAGCGCTTTGCGCGCTTCTTCTTCGATATCCGGCTTCAAAATGTACATGCTTTCGTACTGATTCATATTCTACCTCCCTTTTGGACTCTCCGGCACTAAAATGACGCCACTGCAACCATAAATATGAAGACAGTCACACGTCATTCGAGCGCTGGATGTGGCCCTGCGTCAAAACGCGCAGAGCAAGAAAGACGCTACATCGTAAGATTATACCACTGAAACAATACGCTGACAACTCAAAATATTTTTCTTTGCATCAGCTGTCGTTTTGGCTGATATCCCGCAAAATCCCCTTTGTTTTCAACACAAACTGCACGGTGCTTGCCGGCGCGTTGCGCGTGTCCATAAACGAGCCGTATTCGTCGGCCTTAGCGGACAGCTTTTGTAAATAGCCGTCCAATCCGTCAAATTTGTTTCTGAGCGTTTTAAGACCGTCTTCGTTCAGCGTCATCAGGCCGTCATCCAGCTCCCCGACGCCGTCGATCAACTCGCCGATCGCATCAACCAGCGCTGGCGCCCGCCGTGCCGCCTTCCGGCTCCCATCCCAAAGTGCCTCCGCGCCGCCCGACAGCCGCGCAACCGCCGCGCTCATGGCCGCGCAGGCCGCGCTTAAGTCACTGGCCCCCGCGCTCAGTTGCCCTGCCTTTACGTTCAGCTCCGCGCTGCCCGCACGCAGCGCCGCAACATTCCCGGCAAAATCACCCGACAGCTCGCTGTAAAACGCCTGCAGTCCCAGGCTCACATCGCCCGCCAGCGTCTTCAGCCCTGCCGACTGCGCCGTTATGCTGTTGATGACCGTCTGCTGACGGGCCAGCCCCGCCGCCAGAGCCACGGCGTTGGCATCCCCCGGGTTGGCCGCTGCCACCGCGTCCGCCAGAGCCGCCAGTTCCCCGTTTGATGCTGCCAGCCCCTGCAGCCCGCTGTCCAGCGCCGTCACACCACCGGATACCGCCCCGGCTCCTGTATTTAAATCCGACAACACGGCCGCCATCTGTGCCGCGCCCGTCTCCAGCGCCGCCAGTCCATTATCCAGCGAAATCAAGCCCTGCGTGAAGGCCGTCACACCGTTTCGAAAATCGGCCGCCGCCGTTCTCAGCGTGCGCGCCTGCCTGCTCAGCTCCGCCGCGCCGGTGTGCAAATCTTTCGTGCCGTTCGCCAGGCCGTCAAGCGCCGCCGTCAGTTTTTTGGCCGCGTCCTTCATGTCAATCAAAGCGTCCCGCAGTGAGCCGACTCCCGTCTGCATCTCATCGGCGCCGTCTATCATGTCATCCGCGCCTTCTAAAATACCGTCCACATCCACAAAATCTCCGTAGGCATCCAGCCCCGGCGGCGCCTTGGGCACCAGTATGATGCTGATTGGCTCAAGCTCCATGTCAAACCCCTTGAGCAAAATCGAGAACGTATCCTCTGGCATCGGGAAACACGCATAGCTCAGCGTACAGGCAGATCCCGCCATCAGCACCGTGGCGTTCTCCGGCTTGTCCGCAATGGCATACATGGTATTCGGCAGCGCCAGCGACACCTGCACGGCAAAGGGCGTCATCACCTCCCTGTCCACCGCGGCGTCCATCTCTCCCGTTCCCGTATTGTTGACAATATGAAACGCGATCTCCAGCTCACCCGTGCTCCCCGCAATCTGCTCCGGCTCCGTCTGTCTGCCGTCCAGATAATAGGTAATGGCTATGCTCACCGGCAGCGGCTTTTGCGTCTCCCCCTGATAGTAAAACGGCCTGACCCCGTCTGTCGCGGACGCGGGCCAGATAATTTTGTCGCCTTCCACCACCGCTGTGCCCGGCCCTGTCATGTTGACGACGGACGTATACGCGCCGTAATCCACAATATCACCGCTTTGATCAAAGCAATTGACCACGGTCGCGCCGTTGTAACGGCCGTCGTTTTCCAATACCGCGTACACCGTCTCACTCTTTGGCTTGCCCGGGTCAGACACGGCCGCCGTCGACGAGCCGGGCAGCCCGGCCGCCATCAGCACAGCCGCCGCCGACACCGCCAGCACGCATCTTAATTTTCTGTCCGCCCAACGACTGCGCCTTTGTCTGCCTGTGCTCATGCCGTCTTCCTCCGTTTATCAAAGTTCCGGCCGGGCGCCTTGCGCAAGGCCAGTGTTGTTGCCGTCAGCGGCCTGTCAAACAGTATCAGCAGCGCGGGCAGTGCGCACATAATCACCACAAAGCTGATCAGCGCGCCCCGCCCTACGACCATGGCAATCTCGCGCGTGGCCTTGATGGAGCTGATCACCGTGATGGACATCGTCGCCAGAAAGAACGTCAGCACACTCGTCAGCATGGGCCGTGCCGCGGCGCCGATGGTTTGCCGCACAGCCTCCCTAGCGTCGTTTATGCGGCTTCGAAACTCGATGTAGCGTGAGGTAAACAGTATCGCGTAGTCCACCGTTGCACCCAGCTGTATCGCGCCCACCAGCACAGGCGTCAAAAAAATCATGTCGTTTCCAAAATAATAGTCAATCCCCACGTTGATGTATATCGCCGCCTTGATCACGATCATCAGGAAAACGGGTATCAGCAGCGACCGGAAAGCCGCCAGCAATATCAGGAATATAAACGCAACGGACACCAGCTCCACCACCAGATTATCCCACTTGGCCGTGGAAGCCATATCCGCCGCGCCGGCATATGACCCCGACACATACACGTCACTGCCCAGGTGCGCGCGCGCCGTCTTTAAAATATCGTCGATGGCGGCAAAGAGCGCGTCGTTGTCAAGACCCCGCTCCAGCGTCACGGTCAGCCGCCGGTATTCATCTCCCACAAAAACCGCTTTGAGTGCGTCGGGCACAAACAGCTCAGGGATGCCCGTCTCCACGCTGTCCGACAAACCCTGCACGCTGCGGACATGATTCAGCGCGGCCATGGCTTTTATCGCGGCGGGTTCGCCGGCAGACTGCTCTTTTTTGTACAGCACGCTCACGGCATCGGTCCTGCCGAAGGCTTCACCCACCTTGCGCGTGGCCACGATGGGCGGTGTGTCCTCCGGCATAAATTTCTCTGTGGTGTAGTAATACTGCTGGTTGGCGCTGCCGATAACCGTCGGCACCAGCGCAGCGGCCACCAGCGCCAGCAGCACATAGCGGTGTTTCACCAGCGGCCCTGCCAGCTTGCCAAATGTGGGAATCAGCACCCGGTGGCGTTTCTTCCCCAGCGGGTAAGTGGCCAGTATCATGCACGGCAGCAATGTGATGCTGACGATCAGGCTGAACACCACGCCCTTGCAAAGCACCAGGCCGATATCCGCGCCGATCTGGTTGCGCATAAAAACCAGCGCGATAAACCCGGCGCAATCCGTCAGCGCGCTGGACGAAATCGCCGTCAGCGTCGTGCGCATCGACAAGAGCATCGCCTTGCCGGTGTCGCCGTTTGTCCTGCCAAGCTCCTCCTCAAACCGATGAATCAGGAATATGGAAAAATCCATTGATATCGCCAGCTGCAATATCGCGGCAATGGCCACGGTCAGAAAGGACACATGGCTCCGAACCAGAAAATTCGTGCCGTAGTTAAGCAGTATGGCGATACCGATGTTCACAATGCACAGCAGCGGCGCGATATATGACGACAGCGAGATGGCCAGCAGCAGTATCAATATGCTCCCGGCAATGGCCAGATACAGCGGCTGCTCATTGTCAAGCGTCCGTTTTAAGCTGCTCAGCACCACGGGCGCGCCGCCGAAGTATTCGCCGTCTGTCAGCAGCGCGGTGATCTCGTCTATCGTTGCACCCGGCGGCGCGGCGCCTTCTCCGGCAAACTCGACCACCATCACGGCCGCACCGCCCTTTTTAAACTGCTCCAGCGCCCGCGGTGAAAGAAACGCCTCGGGCGTATAGATATCAGCCACATCGCCCAGCCAGCTCACCCGGCTCACATAACTTATTTGCTCAATGCCTTCCTTCAAGTCTGCCGCCCGCCAGTTTTCCTTGCCCTCCAGCAGCACATAGGCCAGCGTGCCGGACGAAAATTCATCCTCCTCTATCTGAGCCCCAATCACAGAATTGGCATCCTCGGGCATAAACGCGGAAAACTCGAAGCTGGTGGTGGTGAGCGGGATGCCCAGCAGCGCCAGAAAACCCGCCATAAACGCAACGGCGATCACCAAATACTTGTGTCGAATCAGAATTGAGAAAAAACTGTTCATACAATTCCCGCCGAAAACCAGCCAATCGTTACCAGTATTATACCATCTTTGTCTTTACCCAACAAGCGGGTCTCCCGCCAAACAAAACCCAAAAAGGAGCGCGTATCACCACAAAACGCAAAATATCACTAAACCGCCGCGTCGGCATATGGTATAATCATTTTATTCTCTTTGTCTGAGGTGCCTTATGCGATACAAAGTTTTGGCCTGCAAAGCGCTTTTCCGCGAACTGAGCCTGCTCGCCTCTCAAACGGATACCATGCTTGACATCACGTACCTGCGGCAGGGTCTGCACGATACGCCGGATCTGCTGCGCCGCACGCTTCAGGATGAGATCGACAAAATAGACAGCGATGCCGATATGCACACCAACGCGCAGAAAAAAGGCCGTGCGTTCGACGCGATACTGTTGGGATACGGCCTGTGCTCTAACGGCGTGGCCGGCCTCTCGTCTCAAAAACACACGCTCGTCGTGCCGCGCGCGGACGACTGCATCGCGCTGTTTTTGGGCTCATACGAACAATACAAAGAGTATTTCGACGCGCACCCCGGCACCTATTGGTACAACGCGTCGTGGATCGAAAACGCCTACACGCCGTCCGAGATTAACCGCCAGCTCAAGCTTGAAGAATACACCGAGCTTTACGGCGAAGACAACGCGCTCTATCTGGTGGACACGGAAACCACCACCAAGAACTACAACAATGCGGCCTACGTCTATTGGGACGAGCTGTGCTTTCCCGCTTGCGAACAGTATACGCGGGATGCTGCCGCATACTTCGGCTGGCGGTTCGACAAGGTCAGGGGCGGCAGCGGCTGGCTGCGTGATTTTGTCGAGGGCCGGCACGACAGCCGCTTCGCCGTGGCCAAACCCGGCGAGCAGCTCGCGGCCGATTACTGTGGCCGCATCATCACATCCTGCCCCATGGAGAAAAAATGAGCGAACATCAAGTCTGCACCGGCGCCTGCCTGCTTGGCAAGTGCCCCTTTCCCACATGCATCAAATACAAACAGGGCGGTGCGCACCGCCCGCTCAAGGCCGATATGTCGATACTGACGGACGGCCGTCTGCCCGTTCTGCCCACGGGCCGCGCGGGCCACGGCATCGCTGTCGACATCGGCACCACCACGCTGGCGCTCTATCTGTATGATCTGGAGCCGGGCCGATGCGTCGCGGTCCGAAGCGCGCTTAACCCGCAGACGTCCTTCGGGCTCGATGTGATTTCACGCATCAAATACTGCCGCGACCACCCCACTGGCGTCACTGAGCTGCAAACGGCCATCCGCAGCAGCCTGAACGATCAGATCGCGCGGCTGTGCGCTTCGAGCGGCATCAGTCCCGCCGACATCATCGCGATGTCCGTGACGGGCAACACCACCATGCTGCATCTGTTCGCGGGTGTAGACCCGTCGCCGATGGGCGAAGCCCCCTTTACCGTGCCGGACTATTTCGGCCGCCGGGTCAGCGCCGAAACGCTCGGGCTTTTCACCAGCGGCGATGTCTATCTCGAACGCTGCATGGCTGCTTTCGTCGGCGGGGACATCACGTCGGCAATCCTCTCCTCCGACATGATGAAGACTGACATCGCGCTTCTGCTGGACATCGGCACCAACGGCGAGGTGGCGCTGCACGCGCACGGCCGGCTGTTTGTGTCCTCCACGGCGGCCGGTCCGGCGTTCGAGGGCACAGAGCTTTCCTGCGGCATGGCTGCGGTAACCGGCGCGGCCGGCAGCGTCTGGGCGCAGGACGGTCAGATACAGACCACCGTGATCGGCGGCGGCAGCCCCAAAGGCTTATGCGGTTCAGGCGTTATCGACGCGCTCGCGCTGATGCGCAGCTCCGGCGCGATGGACGAAACGGGCCGTATTGAGGAAGGCCCCCACACCATCACCGTGGACGACGCGCCCGCGTTCGTCGTCGCGGACGGCGTTGCCGTCACCCAGCGCGATGTGCGGCGTGTCCAGACAGCCAAATCAGCCATCGCGGCGGGTGTGCTCGCGCTGGTTCACCGCGCGGGGCTGGCTCTCGGCGACATCCGCCAGGTATACCTGGCAGGCGGTTTCGGCAACCACATGAACCCGCAAAGCGCCATGGATATCGGCCTGCTTCCGCCCATTTTCCGGGACATTATCAATAATATTGGAAACGCAGCGGGCGCCGGTGCAGGAATGACACTGCTCTCCGACGAATATATCAGGGATTGCGCGCTCATCGCCAGCCTTTCCGAGCATGTCGAGCTGGGTACGGACGCGTATTTCATGGACAAGTATATTGACTGCATGATGTTCTAAGGAGGGGCAATGAATCAAAACAGACTGTTTGGCACGCTGGGCGTGTTGGGGGCCGCTTTGCTTCTGGTGGCATTGGTCGTCTCCCTCATCACCTTTGAGGACGGCGTTTTTTCTCCGCTCAGCGGCTTTTACAACGAGCTCGGGCTTTACCCGGGCGGATACTTAACGGCTTCATCCGCGCTGGTCTTCAACGCCGGCATGCTGCTTTTCGGGCTCATGCTCTGCGCGTTTATGGTGCATTGGGGCATCGCGCAAAACTCCTGGGCATTCGGCGCAGTCAGCTTCTGCGGTATTGCCGCGGGCGTCCTGGCCGTCGCGCAGTCCGTCTTCACGCTTGATTTTCCGCGTTATCACTATATCATGGCCGCCGCTTTCCCCGCCGCTGTGTTTTTGTTCGGCGCGGCCTATATCATCGCTTGTCTGGCCACCGGTCAAAACAACAGAAATATCAGCGCCATCCTTGTCGCCTTCTTTGCATCCGCCTGCGGCGCGGTGTCCGCGGGTTACATGATCACCGGCGGCATGATGCAGGTTTTCATTGAAGACGCATCGCTGGTCGGGCGCCTGTCCTTTATGCCCTTCGCGGTGGTCGGCTGGCTTTCGCTGCTGCTGCTGATGGCGCTGCTGGTGCTGCTCAGTGTGGACATGCTGCTGGGTCCCCGCCAGCCGCAGGCTGCCCGCATGGCCGATAAGTTCCGCCGCAACGCCCGCGATATCGAGTTTTAACGATTCCCTGCGGCGGCATACCGTTTATGAAAAGCAATGGATCAAAGCCCCGCGCCTCCGATGCTGCTGGTTCTTTTTGTATGCCTCTGTGGAGGCTTTTTTGTTCTCCCCGTTGCGCTTCGTATGCGCTTAATAGTATCATGGTGCCATGAAAACCATACTGCTCTGCGCGCTGAACGCCCGATATTCCCACAGCTGCCTCGCGCTGCTTTATCTGAAGCACGCGGCGGCGGGTCTGCCCGTCAGCCTCGCCGAATACAACATCAACGATTCTGCCGCGCAGATCGTCGAAGACATTGTCTTCGCGGCGCCGGACGCGGTGGGCTTCTCGTGTTACATCTGGAACATCGGCCATGTGCTCAGCATCGCATCCGCCGTCAAAAAGCTGCTCCCCGGGTGCTTGATACTTCTCGGCGGGCCGGAGGTGTCGTTTGACGCGCCCGCACTGATGCGGCGGCACCGCTGTATCGACATCATCATCCGCGGGCCGGGAGAAGCGCCATTCGCGCATTTTTCATCAGCCTTCTGCCACGGACAAAGCATCGCGGACACGCCCTTTGCATGCATCCGCCTCGATGAGGAGCTGGTTGAAACGGCAGACGCTAAGCCGATGCCGCTGGCGGACATACCTTTCGTCTACACCGACTTGTCCCCTTATGCTCAAAAAATGCTCTACTACGAAACCAGCCGCGGCTGCCCGTTCCGCTGCGCCTACTGTTTGTCTGCTGAGACATCGATGGATTTTCTGCCGGCCGACCGTGTCCTTGACGAGCTGGAATACTTCATATCGCAGGGTGTCCGGCAGGTCAAACTGGTGGACCGCACGTTCAACCATCCCGACAGCCGCGCGCGCGCCGTTTTTTCGGCGTTGATCGCGCTGGCGGCCAAATACCCGCAGTGCCGCACCAACTTCCATTTTGAGATTTCCGCCAGCCTGCTGAGCAGCGAAACGCTTGCCGTGCTGGCTGCAGCGCCGCCCGGCCTGCTGCAGTTTGAGGTGGGTATCCAGTCCACCCACGCCGACACGCTGGCCGCTGTGGGCCGCAGCCACAACACAAACAAGCTGCTGGCCAATGCCGCGGCGCTGTGCCGCATGGAAAATCTGCGCGTTCATGTCGATCTGATCGCGGGGCTTCCCTGTGAGACGGAAGCGTCGTTCGCCCAGTCGTTCAACGACGCGTACGGCCTTTGCGCACACCGTCTGCAGCTTGGTTTTTTAAAGCTGCTCAAGGGCTCGCCGCTGCGCGCGCAGGCAGAAAGCCATGGTATTGTCTATGCCGACGACGCGCCCTATGAGGTGCTGCAAACCGCTTCGATGAGCTACGCCGCGCTGCGCCGTCTGCACCGCATCGAAACGCTGGTGGACACGCTCTACAACGGGCGTGCCGCTCACCGCACGCTCGCGCTGCTGACGTCACAAATGCCGCCCTATGCGCTGTTCAGCCGGCTCGCCGCTTATCTTGCGCAGCAAGGCTTTTTTGAGCGCCCCCGCAAGCCTGCCGACCTGTTCGGATATCTTTTTGATTTCGTGTCCGGCCTTGGCGGTATCGATGCCGCGCTGCTTCGCGAATCGCTCGCCTTCGACTGGCACAGCCGCCAGCGCAGCGATGCGCCGCCGTGCTGCGCAATACCGCCGGACGCGGGCAGCAAAGCCATATCACGTCGTTTTTTCACGGACGCAGACGCCGTTTCG
>CAZNVX010000020.1:0-15119 GCA_964576225.1 uncultured Christensenellaceae bacterium | reverse complement strand
GCCCCTGATGTTTGGCTGCACGCTGGTGCTGTGTACGGAGGAAGAACTGCGGCAAGCGCATCTGCTGGCGGGGCTGATCGACATGCACGAGGTCAGGTATATACAGACCACGCCGACGAGAATGCGCATCATGATGGAAAGCGCGGCATTTCGTGAGGCTGCCGCCAGGCATATACGCAAGATCGTGCTGGGCGGTGAGATGATACCGATGTCGCTGCTTAAATTGCTTGGAAAACACATCGGCGCGACGATTATAAACGGTTACGGCCCCACTGAAGCCACTGTTTATGCATCGTTTAAAGACCTGACCTGCGCGTCTGCCGTGACCATCGGACGACCTGTGATCAACACGCACATGTATATTCTGGATATGTACAGACGGCCTGTCCCAATCGGGGTGCATGGCGAGCTCTATATCAGCGGGGCAGGGGTGGCCACTGGTTACATCAACAGAGACGGCTTGAACCGAGCCAGGTTTTTGCCTGATCCGTTCTGGCCAGGTCACACAATGTACAGGACGGGCGACGTTTGCGTGTTCCTGGAAGATGGGGATGTTGAAATGTGCGGACGCATCGATCATCAGATTAAGATACGCGGACTTCGCATCGAACTGGGTGAGATTGAATCCGCCATGCGGCAGATCAAGGGCGTAAAAGAGGCTGTCGTGAAGGACTGGGGGGAAGGAGCCGAAAAATACCTCTGCGCCTACTACGCGACGAGTGAGCAAGTCAGCGAAGAGCTGCTTCGGGCATCGCTGTCGAAAAAGCTGCCTGTTTATATGGTGCCCTCATATTTTGTGGCCATGAACGAGCTTCCCGCCACTTTGAACGGCAAGGTGGACCGCAAGGCATTAAAAGAGCCGGCCAGAGCCTTTCCGAAGCTGAAACCTGTGATGTCAGGCATGAATGAGACCGAGAAAAAAATGGCGCGTGTGTGGTCTCGCGTACTCAAATCGGGCGGAATTGGTCCGGAATCCAATTTCTTTGCGCTGGGCGGTGATTCTTTGGGGGTGATCAAAGTACAGGCCGCGGTGCTGCAGTACGGCTGGACTGTCCGGACGCAGGACTTTTATGATCAGCAGACATTGCGCAAAATCTGCATGCGTCTGAGCCCTGCAAAGACGGCGCAAGACCGTACGGCCAAAGAAGAAAGGGAACGCGCGCGCCTGAAAAATGTACCTGTACCCCGTTTTTTGCACCTGAAGCCTGTCTGCATGCATAACATACTGCTGACCGGCGCAACGGGTTATCTGGGCGCGCATCTTCTTGCAGAGCTGACCGCCATGCCGGATACCCGGGTTCTCTGTCTGGTGCGCGGCGGGAATGACGCCGCCTGCAGGAAGTATCTCTCGGAAGTGCTGGCGTTTTATTTCGGGAACTGCCCCGATATACAAAAAAAAGTGTCTGTGATTCGCGGTGATATTGCCAGAAAGAACCTGGGACTTGACGTTGCGTCAAGGTCTGCGGTGATGCAGGCGGATACCATCATCCACAGCGCGGCGATAACGGACCATATCGGGCATGCCGCCGATTTCAACAGGATTAATGTCGCCGGAACGGAGCATGTGGTGGAGCTGGCCAGGCAATCCGGCGCTGCGCTGCTGCACATCTCCACGGGAAGCGTATCCGGGACATCCATATCAGACGACGCGCGGCGTTCGGCAGAGTTTTCCGAGGACTGCTATTATATCGGCCAAAATTATAGCGACAACGAATACGTCAAAAGCAAATTCCTTGCCGAACGCGTTGTGCTTGAAGCGATGGAGGCGGGTCTGAACGCGCGTATCTTCCGCGTGGGTATGCTCACAGCAACGATGGACGGGCAGTTTATACCAAGGCCCGAGAGGAACGCATTCGCCAACCGGCTCAAGGCGATCGTCGGTTTGGGATGCGTCCCCATCGGTATTTTGGGGATGCGGACAGACCTGACGCCGGTTGAACTGTGCGCCCGGGCAATCGTTAAGCTTTCGCTAATGACCGGCACGATTAAACCGATATATCATGTGTACAACACAAACACGCTCACATTGGGGGAGATCATCGCGCTGTTGGAGCAAAGCGGCCGCCGCATCCGGGTTGTATCCGACCAGGAATTTATAAAGGGAATGGAACGACTCAGCCGTCAGGGGCGCCTCGGGCTGCTGACGGGCTTAACGGAGGAAATGAGCGCACACCGGCAAAACGGCAGTATCGCCATCACGGCCGATGCCACAGGGCGCAGCCTCGCGGAGCTGGGGTTTGAATGGCCGCGGATTGATGCCGCTTATTTAAACCAGTTTATGCAGGCTATTGACGCGCGGCATGGCGAAGGAAGAATCGGGGGGCAATGATGGGTCTGGATCTGGGTTTTTACACAACGTGTTTCACAATCGTGATGCTTTTTATCATGTTTGTGTATATCATGCTGACCGAGAAAAAAAGGGGTCTCCATTACGTATTCATCATGATCGTGGTGGAGGTCTTTATATGGGCGGGCGCCGTGATTGCGCGGGGATTGTCCGGCGACAATCAGACCATGGTGGTTTTTTGGGAGAACATCACCTATGTAGGCGCTGCGATGGTGCCGGTGAGCCTGATCATACTGGCCAAGGCATACTCCCAGTCAGGCAAAGGGCTGACAAAATGGTACCTGCTGCTGTGCATCGTGCCGCTGATCACTCAGGTGATGGCCTGGACCAATGACCACCACTGGTTATTCTATCAAAGCTACGGCGCGGTGGGCGAGCCGAATGTTCCCGGGTATTATTTCTATTTCCATGCGCTCTACTCGTATGTCTGTCTGGCTGTCGGCTTTATCTACTTGTGCTATTTTGCCATAAAAAGCCGCGGGCTTTTTTCCATACAGGCGTTGCTGATCATTATTGGCAGCATCATTCCGCTGGTGCCCAACATCTGCTATACGCTGGGCGTGGAAGGCTTTGACGTGTACTCCACACCCATCGGCTTTGCGTTCATGCTGATCTTCTATTTGTTCGCGATGTTCCGGTTCAATCTATTAAAGGTATCGCCCATCGCGCTGCAAACGGTTATCAACCGGATATCCGACAGCTTTATCGTTGTCGATCTGGATATGAACATCATAGAATTCAACCAAACCTATATCGATAATTTTCATTACTTTTCCGACTTGCAGCGGGGCGAAAATTTCTATACAATGTTGAAAGATTCGGGTCGCTCCAATCTAACCGCCGATCAGTATCGCGAGCTTATAATCAGCGCATCCGAGGCGAACTCGACGCTGGTCAAGGATATTGAGGTGGAAGCGGACGGGTCAACATTGTATTATACCGTTGAGTTTACGCCCATCGTGCAGTGGGAACGGTGCAGTGCTGTGATATTGCTGTTTAAGAACATCACGCAGCATATTAAGGACATGATCAAGATACAGGATAACCAGGCGATACTGCTTGAGCGGGAGCGGCTGGCTTCTCTGGGGCAGCTGATCGGCGGCATTGCGCATAACTTGAAAACGCCCATCATGTCCGTGGCGGGCGGTATTGATCAGGTTTCCTGGCTGGTGCAGGAGTATGCCGCTTCGGTCGGCGATCCGGAAGTGACCGCGGACGACCACGCCGAGATTGCCAATGAGATGCAAAAATGGCTGGGCCGGATGAAAATGCACATGGGGTATATGTCGGATATCATTTCGACGGTGAAGGATCAGGCCACAACGTTTGCCAATCCGGATCTGACATGGTTTACACTGGATGAGGTTTTGAAACGCGTCAAGATTCTGATGCAGCATGAGATCGTCAAGAACAAATGTCAGTATAAACAGGATATTCAGGTGGAACCGAATCTGCGGATCGGCGGCGATGTGAACAGCCTGGTGCAGATACTTGACAACATCATAGTGAACGCCATTCAGGCGTATGAAGGGAAGGGCGGCGATATCATCCTGAAGGTGGTACGAGAGGAGAACACGCTGCTGATCATTATCTGTGATTTTGGTAAGGGTATTGACGAAAAAATAAAGGACCGGATATTCAAGGAAATGATTACCACAAAAGGCAAGCACGGAACAGGTCTTGGATTGTATATGTCCTACAGCACGGTAAAGGGTATGTTCAGAGGAAACATGTGGTTTGAATCAAACGCTCAACAGGGAACAAAGTTTTATATTCAGCTGCCCCTGCTGACGGACGATCATACAACGGAGGATGACCAATTTGCGTAAAAACCGAGGGGTCGAGCTATCACAGGATTACAAAATCATGGTGATAGATGACGAAGAAGGGATTCTTGACAGCATTGAGGCGCTGCTTAACCGCAACGGTTATTGGTGCAAATGCTTCTCCAATCCGCTGGATGGATTGGATGAGCTGCAGCGCGAGCATTACGACCTGTTGATACTCGATTATTTTATGCAGCCCATACACGGTGAAGAGGTGGTGGAGCAGATCCGCCGCACAAACGGGGAGCTGTATATATTGCTGCTGACAGGGCATAAGGATCTCGCACCTCCCATCAGCACCATCAAATCGCTGGATATTCAGGCGTACTGCGAAAAGAGCGACAGGCTTGATCAGCTTCAGCTGCTGATTGAATCCGGCATCAAATCGATTTCTCAAATGCGCACCATCAAGCAGTTCCGCGACGGCCTGCAGAGCATTCTCGGGTCTGTTCCCAAGATATATCAGCTGCAGCCCATCGGCAGCATTCTCGAAGAGATACTCCAGGAGCTGCTGCCCATGGCCAACAGCGCCGATGCATTCATACTGGTGGATGATATACCGAATAATGAGCAGGCGCGGGATGATTTCGCACGCAAAAGCATATTCAAGGGCATCGGACAGTATAACGTGGACATTGAGGAGTTCCCGGAGCTGCTCGACCATCGTCTGATGGAGGCGATCGGCCGAGCGCGCACCGAAATGACTGTTGTCAGGCACCCGGACGGAGTGATTTTTCCGCTTGGGGATGAGAGCAACACGGCTATCGGCGCGATTTATGTCAGCAACATTGATACGGACGAGGGCATCAAGCTGCTGCAGATCTATGCGCGGCAGGCCGCCTCGTCCATCAACAACGCGTTCCTTCATTCCTTGGTGAACACGAAGAATGAGGAGCTTAACAATACGTATGCGCAGCTGAAGGTGCGCTATATGGATACCATTGAGGTGCTGCGCCTTGCGGTGGATGCCAAGGATGAATACACCCGCGGCCATTCAGACCGTGTCTCCTACTTTGCCACCAAGATCGGCCAGAAGTTTGGTCTGCCGCCAGAAGAGCTGGAAAAGCTGCGTATTGCGGGCGTGTTTCACGATATCGGTAAAATCGGCACGGCGGATGATATACTGCTCAAGAATCAGACGCTGGAGGTGGACGAATACGAAGAGGTTAAGCGCCATCCCATCAAGGGGGCCATGATACTCTCCGCTGTGTCCATGTTTGCGGATATTGTACCGATAGTGCGGCATCATCACGAACACGTGGACGGCAACGGTTATCCGGACGGTCTAAAGGGTGATCAGATTGACCTGCTGTCCCGAATCATTTCGGTGGCTGACGCCTTTGACGCGATGATGAGCGACCGCCATTACCGGCGGCACCTGTCACTGGAGGAAACGCGGCAACAGCTGATACAGGGCGCCGGCACACAGTTTGACGCAGAAGTGGTGGAGGTGCTGCTTGACGCGCTCAACCATGACGAGGAGCTCAAAGCGATGCTGGCGGCAACAGTGCTCAACAGAGAGTAAGGCTGCGCACTCAAATTTAACGGACAGGAACCGCTTGAGGGCGGTTTTTTTGTTGTACAGAGGCCTTCTTTTGTCATGGCAGCTGTGTTATTGAAGCGGAGCAAGTGGTATAATAAGGGCAATACTGGAACAGGAGGCATGGCAGATGTCTGTGGAATATGCGTGTATCGTGCCCCACCCGCCGCTGATCATTCCGGCGGTTGGCAAAGGCGAAGAAAGAAATATTCAAAAGACGATCGACGCCTACACGGCAGTCGGCCGGCAGATCGCGCAACTTGAGCCGGAAACCATCGTGCTGGCCACGCCGCACTCTGTGATGTACGCCGACTATATCCATATCTCGCCCGGCAGGCAGGCGCGGGGGGATTTGAGCCGTTTTGGCGCGCCCGGGGTGTCGGTTGCAAAAGACTATGACACGGAGCTTGCGGAGGCGCTTGCGAATATTTGCGGCGGAGAGGACGTGCGTGCGGGGATGCTGGGCGAGAAGGATGCGCATCTGGATCATGGCGCACTCGTGCCGCTCTGGTTTATTGAACAGCAGTACAGCGGCTTCCGGCTGGTGCGCGTGTCGATATCGGGGCAACCGCTGATCGCCCATTATCGCTTTGGCCGGTGTGTGGCGCAGGCGGCCGAGCAGCTGGGGCGGCGCGTCGTGTTTGTGGCCAGCGGGGATCTGTCGCACAAGCTGACACAGGATGGACCATACGGATTTTCGCCCGAAGGGCCGGCGTTCGACAAACAGCTCACGGATGCGATGCAGACGGCTGATTTTATGCGGTTTCTGCGTTTTGGCGAGGCTTTCTGCGAGGCAGCGGGAGAATGCGGCCTGCGCGCGTTCATCGAGATGGCGGGCGCACTGGACGGAAAATCTGTCCGGACGGATTTTATGAGCTACGAGGGGCCTTTTGGTGTGGGTTATGCGGTGTGCGGTTACACAGTGACCGGACCGGATGAGAACAGAGAGTTCGCCCGCCGATACGAGGATGAGCAGACGCAGCAGCTGGCTGCTGCCAAGGCAGGGGAGGATGCTTATGTGCGGCTGGCGCGGCTGTCGTTGGAAGCGTATGTGAAGACAGGCAAGCGCGCCCCGATGCCCGACGATCTGCCTGATGATCTGGCAGGCCGGCAGGCAGGGGTGTTTGTATCGCTGAAAAAGGACGGACGTTTACGCGGCTGCATCGGCACCATATCGCCGGAGATGGGATCTATTGCTGAAGAGATCATGCATAACGCCGTCAGCGCAGGCACGGGCGATCCGCGCTTCGACCCGGTGGAGGAGGACGAGCTGGACGCGCTGGTGTACAGCGTGGACGTGCTGGGAGAAGCGGTGCCGATTGAATCGATCATGCAGCTGGACGCCGCCCGCTATGGCGTGATTGTGACCAGGGGCCACCGCCGGGGGCTTCTGCTGCCCAATCTGGAGGGCGTGGACACGCCGGAGCAGCAGGTGGCTATCGCGCTCCAGAAAGCCGGTATACGCAAGGATGATGCCTACACGATGGAACGGTTTGAGGTGGTGCGCCACAAATGAGCAAGGTGCAGTGTGACATCTGCCCGCAGGGCTGCGTGCTGGAAGAAGGACAGACAGGGTTTTGCCGGGCGCGCACAGCACGTGGCGGCCAGGTGCGCAGCGACAACTACGGGCTGTTGACATCGATTGCGCTTGACCCGATCGAGAAGAAGCCGCTGCGCCGTTTTCAGCCGGGAAGCGCTGTGCTGTCGGTGGGCAGTTTTGGCTGCAATCTGCGCTGCGATTTCTGCCAGAACCACGAGATATCCATGTGCGACGCGTCGCGCGCGCGAACCACCTATATACCGCCTGAAGAGCTGGTGGCCAAAGCGGCGGCACTTGAAAGCTCATGCAATATCGGCATTGCGTATACATACAACGAACCGCTGATCGGCTATGAATTTGTGCGCGACTGCGCGGCGCTGGCCAGAGCAAAGGGTCTGAAAAACGTGATCGTGACCAATGGATATATCAACGAAGCGCCTCTTTGCGCCCTGCTGCCGGATATCGATGCCATGAATATCGATTTGAAGGCATTCAGCGAGGCGTTTTACCTGCGGCTCCATGGCCATCTTGAACCCGTCAAGCGCACGATAGAGCTGGCCGCGTCCCAGTGCCATGTGGAGGTGACCACATTGATCATCCCGGGGCAGAACGACAGCCCGGAGCAGATGCGCCGCCTTTCGGCTTGGCTGGCCGGGTTAAACCCGCAAATCCCACTGCATATATCGCGCTTTTTCCCGCGCTACCATATGGCCGATGCGTGTGCGACACCGGCGGAGACCATATATCAACTGGCGGATATCGCCAAAGAAAACCTTGATTTTGTATATGCCGGCAACTGCTGAAAAACAGCTCAGATAAGCGGTTATTAATGCATTGATAATACGTTTTTTTACTGATATAATATTGTATCACGATTCTTATAGGTGCTTACATTGGACGAAGCAGCAAAACCGCTCATCACATCGACGCTGACGTTCGGTCAGGCTCATAATATACGTGAAAAAGTGACGGCGCAGCTTTATGAAGACGCGCTTGTGTTCAACGCGCCGGGGTTCTCGCAAACGCTGCGCCTTGGTGCGCTGCTCGGTATCCGTGCGTCGGACTACCGTGTTTTTATCGACACGGGCGGTGCGGGTATTGAGCTTTCCATGCTGGGGCATCTGTATGAGGACTTTGCGCACAAGCTGATCCGCGCTTACAACGAGGTGCTGTTTCATCAGCTGCTGATGAGTGAGAAAGCGCACTTTGAAGCTCCCGGGCAATACATGTCACCTCAAGGAGAAACGGCGGCGGCTGCATTCCGTATCTGCGAGACCGCGCTGGTGATACTGCCGCATACGCACATGCTGGTGCGCATCCCTTACTGCATGATCGCGTGCGTGCGCATTGAGCCATACCGCTTTGAGGTGACGGACAAGCTGGGGCGGGTGTATGTGCTGCAGAAGCTGGGGCGCCTGACCGATACTTTTTTGCGCGAGTACGATGCCCGCGTATCACAGCTGCGCCGGCAGACGCGCGAAAAGCTATCGGAGATCGCGCCGGTGGACGATGCGCTGGCCGCACTGCTGATGGAAGGCATGCTGGTGCCGCTTTCAGACATCCACGCGCTGTCGCCCGCCTTTGCCGAAGCGCTTCACAGCCGCCTGGCCGCTTCGGAGATTGCGCAGGAATATGCGTATCTGCGGACGCTGTCATCAAATATGGCCGTGGGTGTCAAGCGGGGCCTGAAGGGTGAGCTGACGGGGGAGGCGATCCATACGCTGACCCCCGTGTTTGAAAAAAATGTCATGATATTGGAGAGCCTCGGCGACGCGGCGACAGCCACTTACGTATTCCGCATGGGCACTGATGGAAAGGCATCGCTCGCAGACTGGCCGGACCAGCTGCTTCGTTTTAACGACAGCATGCTGGCCGTCAATTATCGGCGGGAGCCCATATACATGTCCGAGGAGACGCTGGCCTTGGAAAAGTACGAAAACTACCGGGGCGCCTTGCACCGCAGCGAAGGCTTGCGGGCGCTTCGGGAGCTGTTTGCCGGGCGCGCCGCCCACAGCGGTTTCGACGCCTGGAAAAAGGCGATAGAATCTTACATGGCATAAGGAGGGGGAATCAATGGCGGGATATGACAAGTCGTGTATCGGATGCGGCAGCCTGATCGGATACGACTGCAAATTCTGCCCGGTATGCGGACGGATGTCGCCGTTTTATGACGCCTGTCCGTCTTGTTCGGCAGAGATCAAGCGGGGCTGGCAGCGCTGTCCGTCCTGCGGGCGCATGCTCACCATCGCCTGCCCGATGTGCGGCAAGCCCACTTTTGTGGCAGACAAATGCGATGATTGCGGCGGAGCGCTGATGACAGCCTGCCCGAACAGGCTGTGTCAGGCACCGCAGTTTTTCGAGAATACCAAGTGCACCGCGTGCGGTAAAAAAATCAAAAAGAAATAGTGTGGAGGTAACAGAAAATGATGCAGGCTTTTACGCGAAATTATGAGGATAACAGCACGGACGCTGGTTTCCGGTTCACATTTTATTGTGACGTGTGCCATGATGGTTTCCGCACATCGTTTATCGAATCGGCGACATACAAAAAAGGCAGTCTGCTAAAAGGCTTGTCCCGCGGCATCGGTGCCGCATCCAGCCTGTTGGGTGGCGGTGTATTGGGAAATATCAGCCATGCGGCCTATCAAGGCGAGCATGTGCTGAGCGAGCGGTTCTCCGGCATGTCCCCCGAATGGCACAAGGAGCATGAAAAGGCATTTGCTGCGGCGCAGAACGAGGCCAAGCAGCATTTTCACCGCTGTAACAAATGTCATTTGTGGGCTTGTGATTCGTGCTGGAACGATGAGGTAGGCTTGTGCGCTACGTGCGCCCCGCGTGTGAATGTGGAGATTGCGGCGGCGCGTGCCGATAAGATGAAGCGCGATATCTGGGATAAAGCGGAACAGACACAGGTGTTTCAAGGCGAGATCGAACAAAAAGCCACTTTCTGCCCCAACTGCGGCAAACCGGCCGGGCAGAGCAAATTCTGTACCAATTGCGGCACGAGTCTTGCGCTTAACATCTGCCAAAAGTGCGGTGCGGAAAACGATCAGAGTGTCAAGTTCTGCGGCGAGTGTGGCAACAGTTTGAAATAGCATGGGGCGAGACGTGCAATACGCGCTGCCACCCTGACGGTAAAGTCTTTAGGAACCGGCAACCCTGGCCGATTGCAGGGTTCCCGCATGCCAGGAGCCGGGTCACCAGCCGGCTTTTTTGGTGCTTTATTAAGAGATGCGGGGATCTTTGGACGACAACAGAAGCGAATTAATACGGGTCGTAGCATAAAAAACACGCCCGTTTTCAGTTCAAACTTTGTTTTTTCAGAGACGGAGTCGGCCAGTTGTCCGAAAAAGTTAGCATTTTCTCATAAAATAACTTGTGAGATATTCAAACTGTCTGTATACTCATCTTGTACAGTAAATATTTTAGGGAGATGTTACGTTGGAATTATTTGAAAAGTGCTATAACTTTACTGACGCGAAAGATGCGATCGCATCCGGTATTTATCCTTACTTCCATGCGCTGCATACCGCGCAGGATACCGAGGTTGTGATGGACGGGCGGCGCATCATTATGATCGGCTCCAATAACTATATGGGCCTGACGAACGACCCGAGAACCAAGAAGGCGGCGATTGATGCGTTGGAAAGATACGGAACAGGCTGCTCCGGCTCACGCTTTCTCAACGGCACGCTCGTGCTGCATGAGCAGCTCGAAGCTGAGTTGGCCGAGTTTTTCGGCAAAGAAGCGGCGCTCACCTTCAGCACCGGCTTTCAAACCAACCTTGGCGCCATCACCTCGGTGGTGGGGCGGCATGATTATATACTCAACGATGCCGAAAACCACGCCAGTATCATCGATGCTAGCCGCCTGAGCTTTGTAAAGAACGTGCTGCGCTATGAGCATAATGACATGGCGAGCCTTGAGGAGCGCTTGGCGCGGCTTCCCGAAGACGCGGGCAAGCTGATCATCACGGACGGCGTGTTCAGCATGAGCGGGGATATTGCCAACCTGCCTGCCATTGTCGAGCTGGCCAAGAAATACAAGGCGCGCATTATGGTGGACGATGCGCACGGCGTTGGTATGATCGGCAATTGCGGCCGCGGCACGGCGTCTTACTATGGGCTGGATGATCAAGTGGATATTATTATGACCACTTTCTCAAAGTCCCTTGCGTCATTGGGCGGATGCATTGTTGCCGAAGAGCCGGTCATTGATTTTATCAAGCACCGCTCGCGGCCGTTCATATTCAGCGCATCGATACCGCCGGCCAGCGCGGCGGCCGCGCGCGAGGCCTTGCACATCATGAAACAAGAGCCGGAACGCCAACAGGCGCTGCTCGATATTTCGAACTATATGCGCGGCAAGCTCAAGGAGGCGGGCATACCGATCATCGAGGGCGAAACAGCCATTATTCCGGTGTTTACATACGAAATGGAGCGGACGTTTATGGCCACCAAGATGCTGTTTGAAGAAGGCGTGTATGTCAACCCGGTAATACCGCCCGCCGTTTGCGAGGGCCAGTGTATGCTGCGGACAAGCTATACAGCCACGCATACGCATGAGCAGATGGATACCGCTGTGGATGCGTTCAAACGCGTCTGGGCCAAGCTGTACTAAGGCTTCATCGCAGTTAGAATAGAGAGGCAGGGTCTTCCATCATCCCAAGACCCCGCCTGCCACCAAACATGCAGCTTTCGGGCTGCATTTTTATATGACGCGTGGTTACGCCCCCACGATCACGCCGCCGTTTACATGCAGCACCTGGCCGGACACATAACTGGAATCCTCGCACGCCAGATACACATAGGTGGGGGCAAGCTGCACCGGCTGTGCGGCGTATTGGACGGGTACAGATGCGCCGAATTCCGCCACTTTTTCAGGCGAAAAGCTGGAAGGAATCAGCGGCGTCCAAACAGGGCCGGGCGCCACGGCATTGACGCGGATGCCGTTCTTGAGCAGGGAGAGTGAGAGCGAGCGCGTCAGTGACACGATCGCGCCTTTGGTGGCCGAATAGTCGATCAAGTCTTCCGAGCCCTTGTATGCCGTGACAGACGTGGTGTTGATAATGGTGCTGCCCGCCTTTAAATAAGGAAGTGCAGCCTTCGTCATAAAAAAGTATGAGAATACGTTGGTTCCAAATGTGTCCTCAAGCTGCTGCGCAGTGATATCTGCGATGCTGTTCTGCGGGTGCTGGACGGCGATATTGTTGACCAGCACATCAATACGGCCAAACGCTCTGACCGCTTCCTGCGCCACCTTAAACGCCTCGGGCTCCTGGCGAAGATCGGCGCGCAGCGTCTCGCAGCGGCGGCCATGCGCTTCGACTGCCGCCTTCGTTTCCGCCGCATCGGCATTAGCCATCAGGTAGGCGATCATCACATCCGCGCCTTCTTTTGCGAAGGCCACGGCCACGGCTCGCCCAATGCCGCTGTCGCCGCC
Organism: uncultured Christensenellaceae bacterium; assembly: GCA_964576225.1. Taxonomy (GTDB): domain Bacteria; phylum Bacillota; class Clostridia; order Christensenellales; family SZUA-584; genus SZUA-584. The sequence continues at coordinate 2,424 of CAZNVX010000020.1, read as the reverse complement.
GGTGATAACGGCCGCCTTGCCGGCCATCCGGCCGCTTCCGGCCTGAGTCGGGTCATCGTAAACGGGCTTGGGATTCATATCAGATTCCCGGCCCGGCGCCGGCTGATGCTGGGGGGGAAAGGGGGTGTGGTCACTCATCAAAGTTCTCCTTTAATCGTTTCTACTGCTATTTTTCCGACTGAGTAAAGGAATTATGCGGATAAAGTATATATATATATATTTTATTTATTTTGAGAATACGACAATAAAAACATTTATTTGCATCCTGAAAGTTGTTTATGCTAAACTAAGCAGGTTCAAAGGTGAATATATTTTACCCACTCTATACTTATCGAAAGGGGATTTGACAATGGTGTCAGCTTCTCAGTATGTTTCATTTGTGTTGGAAAAAATAGTTTCAAAAAACCCGGGAGAAGATGAGTTTCATCAGGCGGCGACGGAGATCATCACATCTCTCAAACTGGTGATGGAACGCCATCCGGAGTATATCGAAGCCAATTTGCTTGAGCGTTTTGTGGAACCTGAGCGTGTGGTGATGTTTCGCGTTCCGTGGGTGGATGACAAGGGAAGAGTGCAGGTCAACCGCGGCTTCCGCGTTCAGTTCAGCAGCGCAATCGGGCCTTATAAAGGCGGCTTGCGTTTCCATCCTTCCGTGAACCTTGGAATCATTAAGTTTTTGGGCTTTGAACAGATACTGAAGAACTCTCTGACCGGGCTGGCGATCGGCGGCGGCAAGGGTGGCAGTGACTTTGATCCCAAGGGCAAGTCGGACAATGAGGTTATGCGTTTCTGCCAGAGCTTTATGACAGAGCTTTACAAGCACATCGGTGCGGACGTGGACGTGCCGGCCGGCGATATCGGCGTGGGCGGCCGGGAAATCGGCTATTTGTACGGGCAGTATAAGCGCCTGACAACGCTGTATTCGGGCGTGCTGACAGGCAAAGGCCTCTCTTACGGCGGCAGTCTGGCGCGCAAGGAGGCCACGGGATACGGCTTGGTATATTTTGTGGATGAAATGCTGCGGGCCAATGGCCGGGGCAGCTTTGACGGCAAAACCGTTGTTGTTTCCGGGTCGGGTAATGTGGCGATATACGCGCATGAGAAGGCCACTCAACTGGGCGGCAAGGTAGTGGCAATGAGCGACTCGGGCGGCTATATTTATGACCCGAATGGCGTGGATCTTGATACCATCAAGCAGATCAAAGAGGTGGAGCGTCAGCGTATCAGTGAGTATGTCAAGCTGCACCCCCATGCCACGTACACTGAGGGTTGCTTTGATATATGGAACGTGCCGTGTGACATCGCACTGCCGAGCGCCACACAGAACGAGATTGACGCGGGCGCGGCAAAGACGCTGGTCAACAACGGTTGCATCGCAGTGGGTGAGGGGGCGAATATGCCGTCCACCATCGAAGCCACGGATCTTCTTCTGCAGGGCGGCGTGCTGTTCGGGCCCGGCAAAGCGGCCAACGCAGGCGGCGTGGCGACATCCGCGCTGGAGATGAGCCAGAACAGCCAGCGCTACATGTGGACGTTTGAAGAGGTGGATGCCAAGCTCAAGAACATCATGATCAACATATTCCGGTCGTCTGACGCGGCGGCTAAAGAATACGATCATCCCGGCAACTATGTGATCGGCGCTAACATCGCGGGCTTTAACAAAGTGGCGGATGCGATGCTGCAGCAGGGTGTCGTGTAAGAGGGGTATCGCTTCAGGGCTTAGTAACGAGAAACTCTATTTATGTCTACTTACATACAAAGCTGATACGGTAACCGTATCAGCTTTGTTATGTGGCTGGCATATTTGGCTGCAGTGAAACCGTCTTTCTAGACTTTTGTTGCAAATGCAATGGAAAGATGGTTCTTTTCATGGTAAAATCATCATGCAACGACATGGTGGACGTCTATGGCGTCTGCCGTGAAAAAAGAGGGCATGATATAATAAAGCGCAGCACAAAGTCGCTGCGGAAGGAGATTGAGCATTGCTCAAATGAAAGGAGCCAAAGATGAGTAAGAAGCTGACGGAAAGAATCACATGGGTGGGGAAGGTGGACTGGACGCTGACGACATTTCACGGCGATGAATATTCCACTCACAAGGCGTCATCATACAACTCCTATCTGGTGAGGGATCAGAAAACGGCGCTGATCGATACGGTTTGGCAGCCGTACGACAAGGAATTCGTGAAAAATCTGAAAGCCGAGATTAACCTTGCAAATATCGACTACATTGTTGCCAACCATGCGGAGATTGATCACAGCGGCGCGCTCGCAGAACTGATGCGTGAAATTCCCGATACGCCGATTTATTGCACAGCGAACGGAATCAAGTCTCTTAAAGGGCATTATCATCAGGATTGGAACTTTGTGGCCGTGAAAACGGGTGACACGCTCGATCTGGGGGAATGCAAGCTGGTGTTCGTGG
>CAZNVX010000019.1:0-15244 GCA_964576225.1 uncultured Christensenellaceae bacterium | reverse complement strand
TGCCAGTGCTTTGGCAGCGTCAAACATCGATTTCGCCTGCTGTTTCGCCTGCTGGAACTGCTGCTGCGCTTCACTCTTGGCCAGTTTCCATTCGTTTCGGTCTTTGCTGCTTCTGAAGGACTGCTGTGCGGCGGCCTTGGCTTGTTTAAAGGCGCTGATCGCAGCGGCTCTTGCCTCGCGGTTTGCCTGCACGGCGGCTTTCATCGCCGCTTCGAATTCGTTCTTCGCCTGTGTCAGCAACGAAATCTGCTCGGGTGTCAAGCCTTCAAAAAGAGCAGACATGTCATCGTAAATGCCGATGGATTCGCCGACAAGGCGCACAAGCGCCCCCATTCTCCAATCGGCGTATTTCTCTATGGCGTCCTCCAATGTGAGGCCTTCACTGTCTGCCAGATAGCTGATAAGCAGATACCGTCCGGGGGTGATGCCATAGCTCTTTGCCATGTCGGCCATATCGTCCGAAACGTCGGAAGCGAATACCGGGCAGGAGAGCCCTAAGTCGCTCAAGGCTTGCTGTGCCCGGGTTTCAATATCGGTGATCATGCCGTCCTCCACGTCGCCGTAGGCGGTGATCACCACGGAAGGCTCATCTTCACTGTTCAGATAGCCTTCGGCGGCCAGAGCGCTGATCAGCATGCTGATGGCTTCGCTGTAGCTCTTCCCGACCACATCATAACTGACGATGATGTCGTCGCCATCGTCGTTATACGCCGTTGCGCCGAGCACCACGCCGCCCTTGATGGCCAGCTGGATGCTGGGGTTCACGTCGAGCGCGATATAGCCGATGCCAACCGCGTCGGGCGCTGCAGCCGTCGTGGCGGCCGGTAAATCGGCAGGCGCCGCTGTTGAGGGGTTCGGCATCAGCGCAGCTGTATCGGAAGGCTCGGGCGCTAACGGAACGCTCGCACAGCCTGCCATTATCAACGACAGCATGAAAATAAGTGTGAACAGCGCGGCCGCGATCCGGCCTGTTTGGGTGTGTTTTTTCATGGTGATTCCTCCTTTGTGATTACGGGATGGTATTCTCAGTTTTGTTGTTTGCCGTGCTCCTTTGGAGAGCCGGGCTCATTCGTCACCTTTGGGGGCTTTGTTTTTTCCGGCTTGCCGCCGGCCGTATCCGGCTTACCTGCTTTTTCGCCGTCCGGTTTGCCGCTGGCTGTATCCGGCTTGCCTGTTTGTCCCGCGTCCGGTCTGTCGCTGTTACCGTTTTGACTGGCGTTTTCCGCCTGGGGTTTGCCGTTGTTACTGTTTTGGCTGGCGTTATCCGCCTGGGACTTGCCGTTTGGCCGGCCTTCGTCCTGAGCGTCAGAAATAACGCTGTCCGCATTCGGCTTGCTGCCAGATTGACTGCCCGCATCGTGCCCCTGCGTGGCTCTCTCCTGAAGGGCGGTGATCATACCGCTCAAATCCATGGTCTCGTCAAGCCCAAGTTTGCGCGCGTTCTTTTTAAGCAGTTCGATCCCAGCGCTTTTTTGGGCCTTTCCTGCGCTTTCAAACTCGGCTTTGGTGCTTTGCAGCAGCATCACGCTCACGGATTCTCCCGCGGCGCTGCTGACGATTTGTGCTGCCCGCTGTTCGGTGAGGCCCGGCGTATCTCCAAAATGGGCGACCAGCACGTGTCCTTTCACATGGAAATAACCGGCCTGCACCGCTGCCCGGACAATGCTTTCAAGAGCGTCTCCAATGTCAAGCCCGGCAAGCGTCAATCCGTCAAGAAGTAGGGACGCCTCCGCGTTGCCCGCCGACGCCAGCAGCACGATGTCGCCGTCATCCACGCGCAGGATAACGCTCGGGTTGATGTCGATGGTGTAGTAGCCGGCGGCCTGGGCTGTGGGCGCGGGGGAGAGCACCAGCATCAAGGCCAGCGCTGCGGCGGCTGCCGTCGCAACCCATGCCAGCCATTTTAACCGTGGGCGCTTTGCCTGAAACAGGTGCCTGCCACCGGCTGTTTGCGCGCGGCGGCATTCGCGTCGCACCATAATGCGCGTTCCTTCGCGCAGCGCGTCGTCGGGGCATTGCCTGAATCGGCTTATTGATATTAGCTCCTTTTCCAAGTCAAACATCCGAGTCGCTCTCCATTTCCCTGCGAAGTTTCTGTTTGGCTGCATTCAGACGGGATTTGATTGTCCCGACAGGCACTTTGAGCATGCGCGCGCTTTCCTCATAACTGAGCCCTTCAAAATAGCGGAGAATGATCGGCAGCCTGAGCTTGTCCGGCAGACGGCTGACATTCTCTGCGACAACCTGTTGCGTGATGGTCTCCATCGCAGCGCTTTCCGCCGAAACGTTGTCCGTCGCGGTATTGAGCGCGTATGCATGCGCCATATCATCACAGCCGTCGCAGGTCAGGCTGCGCCGCAGCTTGTCTCTGCGCCAGGCATCGCGGTATATATTCAGGCAGATGGTATACAGCCAGTTTTTAAAGGATTTGTGCCGATAGGTATGGACGGCGCGTATCACCTTCACCCAAGTCAGCTGATAAAGATCCTCCGCATCAACACGGTTTTTGTGCAGCTTGCAACACAAATTAAACAGATCATCCTCATATCGGGAAATCAGCACGTCGATGCAGGATATATCTCCGTCTGAAAAGGATTTTAGCAGCTGTTGTTCATCCGGCAATCCCCCATACCCCTTTCACTGTAATAAACGTATTATAATTGATTTTGTTCGAAAAAACTTTGGCAAATGATTGATTTGACTTGAAGAGGATAGCTTGTTGTCTGATGTTTTAGAGGGGCATAATGGGCGCAATTAATAAGCAAAGATTGCAGCGGGAACAGAAGGATGTATAACAGCCAACCTTCGGCACGTCAAGGCGCGCCGACTAATAGAATATAGTGAATACACAGCATAGGAGGCATGGGGCATGGTGCCGAACAAGGAGCTGCAGGAGCTGGCCAACGCACTTAAGCACACAAGCGAATACGAGAAAATGATGACGCTGCGCAGAAACGTGACAAACAAATACAGGCAGCAAATGATGGGCTTTGAAAGGGAGCATTCACGGCTGTACCGCCAGAATCTGCCGGAGGCGGATATGGTGGCGCGCTTGAAGGAGCTGTATATGCAGTACAAGGATTTCCTTGAGAAAGAGGACGTCAGAGGATTTCTGGAAGCTGCCCGCACATATCAGAAGCTTGTATCCGAATGCATCACATATCTGAACCGTTTGCTTGAATCGGATGGGCCGGGACGGATGTTCTGATGCCATAAAAGGCAAACTGGCCTGGAGAAAAGCCCGGGCCAGCTGCTCTTGATATCGTATCCTGCCAATGCAAAATCTGAGCTTTTTATAGAAGCGCAGCTGTATGGACAAGCTCAAGCGTCCATGGAACGCTCATGCAGGAGATACAATATATCGTTATATCAGTCGTCGTAATCGTCATCCATCATTGAACTGGCCAGCGGAGAGAGAATGCCGCCGACATAGTCACAGCGGCCAAACCGGTCGCAGCACCAGCCGGTTCGATCACAGCAACGTCCAAAGCGGTCAACCCAGTCACAGCGCGTACCCGGATAGGGGTCATGCGGCAGTATTGGCCAGACAGGTCTTACGGGCCAGGGTCTGGGTCTGGGTCGGGGCCAGGGTCTGGGTCGGGGTCCGGGACGAGGTCCAGGCCAGGGGTCGGGTCGGGGTCCGGGACGAGGTCCAGGCCAGGGGTCGGGTCGAGGTCCGGGACGAGGTCCGGGCCAGGGGCCAGGCTGTGGTCCGGGCCAGCCGGGTGTGCCGCCCGGTGGGCTGCCCGGACCCATCGGCCCACCACCAGGAAAACGGGTTCCATCAGGCATAACTATACTCCTTTCAAGCGTTATCTGATATGAACGCTGATGTATCATATGTAACACGTTCGCAAAATGTTCAGAATCACTGAAAATGCATGTGTGCTGTCAATAGTGTTTGCCGCATGCCAGCTCCCTTGGCTTGTCATAAACAATGTGTTTTATTTCTGTCGTTCTGGAAGACAATAATACACAGAAAGGTGACGGATGTAATTCGGTTGAATAAAACGAAAATAGTGAGATATTTTACGCCTTGAAACCGTTGTATTCTTTTTGATTATCTGATAGAATATGCTTAACGCAAATGATTATTGATTGCACAATTGTTCAACTGGCCATGGCTGTGAATCCGCGGTCGATTATGATATTATATTGATTTGGGGAAGGGAGACAGAACCGATGCTGAATTTAAAAATGACGGACAGAGTTATGAGGATGCGTGACCGGCTGATTTTGACGGATCCGATTGTGTGCGCTGAGCGTGCGATGATCTGGACAGAGGTATACAAAAACAACGAGGACAAACCACCCATCACCAAAGCAGCTATGGCGCTTGACGAAACGCTGCGGCGGATGAGCATCACGATATACGATGATGAGCTGATCGTCGGCAATCAGGGCAGCGCGCTGCGTGCCACAACCATTTCGCCCACTGTCAACACATGGGTAATCACCGAGCTTGATAAATTCGAGAAAAGGGACGGCTCGCGGTTTATGATCAGCGAGAAGACCAAGCAGCAGGTGCGGGATTGCTATCCTTACTGGGAAGGCCGCAATGTATACGATGCCACCATGTCTGTGCTGGATCAAAAAACGATCGACGCGATGGACGCATTGGTATTCACCTGCGGATATACGCTGACAAAAGGCTGCGGCCATTGGCTGCTCAACTTTGATACCGTATTGACGGGCGGCTTCAAAGGTATCGAGCAAGCGGCCAGAAACAAGCTGGCTTCCGTGAGCCTGGCTGATGCGGACGGCGTAGACAAAGTCCCGCTTTATAAAGCGGTGATTCAAACGTGCGGCGCGGTGCAGGCTTTTGCCAAGCGATACAGCGATCTGGCAAAGAACCAAGCGAAGGCTGAGCTTGACCCCAGGCGCAAAGCCGAGCTGGAAAAAATTGCGGACATGTGCGCCCGTGTGCCGTATGAAGCGCCTAAGACGTTCCATGAAGCTGTGCAGACGGTTTACTTTATCCAGCTGATCACGCACATCGAGTCGGACGGAAGCGGCATATCACTCGGCCGCATGGATTATTACCTGTATCCATTCTACAAAAAGGATATTGAGGAAGGGCGCATCACCAAAGCCGAAGCCGAGGAACTGCTCGACTGCCTGTGGCTGAAAATTGCGTCAATCATACAGATATGGAACGAAGAGGACTCCAAGGCGTTCGGCGGACATCCCGTGTCTCAGGCGGTCACCTTCGGCGGCATGGATGAGTTCGGCAACGACACCACCAACGAGCTGTCTTACATGCTGCTTGAGACAACGGCGCGTGTGCATCTGCCGCAGCCGTCTGTGTGCGTCCGCGTCAGCCGGAACACCCCGCGAGAGTTTCTGCTAAAGAGCGTTGAGGTCATCCGTGAAGGCCTCGGCATGCCCGCGGTATACAACGACGATATCGCGATCCCCGCTCTGGTCAGCCGCGGTGTGCCCATCGAGGAAGCCCGCGTGGGCTACGGCGTGATTGGCTGCGTGGAGATGGGCGTGCAGGGCAAAATGTGCGCGTTTGCTAACTCGGGATACTTCAACATGCTAAAGGCGCTTGAGATCACGCTCTGCAACGGCGTTGATCCGGTATCCGGTAAAAAACTCGGCCTTGAAACGGGTGATCCGCTCGGCTTCACTTCGTTCGAACAGCTCAAGGAGGCCTATATCAAACAGCTGGATGAGCTTCTCAGGCATCAGGTGGCGGTTACAAACGTGGTGGACGTGATGCACCCGCGTATACTGCCGCTGCCGTTTATCACGGCAATCACGGACGACTGTGTGGAACGCGGCGTTGAGGTGCAGAGCGGCGGCGCGCGATACAACATTGAAGGTATCTCCGGCGTGGGGCTTGCCGACGTGGCAGACAGCCTCGCGGCCATTAAAAAGCTGGTTTTTGAAGACAAGACGCTGACGATGAAGCAGGTGCTCGACGCGATAAAAGACGACTTTGTTGGCCATGAGGACGTGCGGCTCCAGCTTCTCAAAGCGGCTCCGCACTACGGCAACAACGATCCGTACGTGGACCGCATCGCGCGCGAGGTGGTCGGCTCGTTCAGCCGCATCATATCGCGTTATAAAGGCTTGCGCGGCAGCATATTCTTTGCCGGGATGTATTCCAATTCGGCCAACGTTCCCATCGGCGCGGTGTGCGGCGCATCGCCCAACGGGCGCAGAGCCTTCGCTCCGGTGGCGGAAGCATGCTCGCCATCGCACGGCGCGGAGAAAAACGGCCCCACCCAGGCGGCGCTGTCCGTCGCGACGCTGGATCACATGATCATCAACAACGGTTCACAGTATAACCAGAAGTATCATCCGTCCGCGCTGGCCGGAGAGAAGGGCCTGTCGGCGTTGGCCGATCTGATCCGCACGTTTTTTGAAGCGGGCGGCTACCATATACAATTCAACGTGGTTTCGGCGGATACGCTGCGTGAGGCGCAGAAGAACCCGGAGGCCTATCGTGATCTGGTGGTGCGCGTGGCTGGCTACACAGCGTTCTTTATCGACCTCGCGCCTGACATACAGAACGATATTATCGACCGTACCGAGCTGGAACTCGGCTGAATTCATCCACCAAGAGCGGCGTTTCCAAGCGGGGCGCCGCTTTTTTGTCGGTATTGAGGTGATTTCGGTCAGGCGACATTGACGGCTTGGCTTGTCCTGTGATAACATCATATTAACAAATATTACCGGAGGTGTATGATGACTCCCGTCGCTTCCGTAACCGGCAAGAATGCCGTCCTCAATGTTTTCCCCGAATGTGTGACCTACAAGAAATTCGGCAAGCACCGAGAAGCCGTCGCGTGGTATCCGCAGGTGATCCGTGTGGATTTTCGCATGATGAGATGGTCGGACACCGGATTTATCAAGGTGCGTGCCCCGGGCGCCAACTTCGATTTTGTTACGCATCGTCTGCACGGTCGGGAGACGCCGGACTGCCCGCGTGCGTTGGCCTTGAAGCACGCATACGACATGATCTGCCAGTACTGGCACCCGATAATGAGCGCGAGATCGGGGTATGCAGCGCCATACCAGCCGCCGAATGCAGCCCAAGCTCCGCCCAATCCGCAAGAATGAGCCTTTTAAATACAGAGCCTGAGCCGCCGGGTGCATATTTTCGTCTGTGTTTGCATGGAAGGTGGGTGTAAAACGCTCAAAACCCGATGGGCTTCTATCTGCTCCCGTCACATTGGCTGTTCGTCAGCTCAAACCGTTCATCTTTGTTTTTTTCTCCCCATTCGCACATCGCTTTGAGCAAAGGGTACAGAGATTGTCCTTTGGCAGTGATGGCGTATTCAACCTTGGGAGGCACCACCGGGTATACTGTGCGGCTGATCAGGCCGTCATGCTCAAGCTCCCGCAGTTGATTTGTCAGCGTTTTTTGAGACACCTGCGTCATGTAGGCGTGCAGTTGATTGAACCGTTTGACGCCGTTCTCAATCAGATAATAGAGAATCAGCGGTTTCCATTTGCCGCCGATCATTTTTAATGTCACTTCCATTTCACACGAGACCACGATTTTTTTCATTGAACGCCCTTTCGTGATTACTTACGCTTCACTAACCGAAATAAATGTGCGTACTATCATATTTTGATATTATAAGTATAATACTATTTGTATAGCATGGCAAAGGCATGTAAAGCAGGAATGACGCCCGGCATGGATGGATAAGGAGACCGTTTTACATAACCGGGACAATAATTAAAGGAGATTGAAGATGAGATTTGACCATTTTGCTTTTCAGGTGGCCGACATTGATGCGGCAATCGAGTTCTACACAAAGAAACTGGGGTTTCGATTCATATCGGTTGACGTGTCTGAACAGCACCGTATCAAGTATGCGTTTTTGGATATCAACGGCGCGAAACTCGAATTGCTGGAAGATTTGGACGGTCGGTTTACCAGGCCTCAAATCGGCGAGCCTTTCTGTCCGCATTACTGCATCGAAGTGGAAGATATCAATACCGCCGTCAACCAATTAAAAGAGAACGACATAGAAATCGTTTCCGGTCCAACCGCATGCGCCGCCGGTGAGATACTGGTTTATTTCAAAGACCTGGATGGTAATGTGATCGAGTATATTCAGTGGCTTGAAAAAGAGTAAAAAGCCTTCGGAAACGAAAACGTCAATATGTCAAAAGCCAGCGTAACCTGGCTTTTCTTATATCAGAACAGGCGCTTAATCGTAACGGAACAAAAGGCTGCATCAGACTTAGAAAGTTCCATAACATGGATTGACTACCAAGTTTGTATTGTGATAATATACAAATAATGAGCCTAAGTGCGCGCTTCCATTGGGTATCACGCCATCATTCGCATTATGCCGGAATAACGGCTTTCACAGCAAAATTCATCACGCGCCTTCGTCCTTTTTGTGTCCCGACTGCGGTTTCCAAAGGAGGAGGAATCATGAGGATCTGTTTCAGTCAGCAACAGCTTGAGCTGCTTTCCGCTATGGGCTTTCCGTTCGATTTCAGGAAGAATCTGACCGACTTTGAGTATTTTCTGGCCATTGAGCACGTGGGCAAGCGAATACTAATTGAAGGCCTTGATGACTCACATCGGCTCACCGAGACGGGCAGGCTTTACACCGGCATCATGGAGCAGCTGTGCGAAGCTTCATAAAATAGTCGCCTGTAACTTTTTAGGTAATGTGAGATATCGCCTGCTTTCGGTTTTCATATTGAGCACACAAAACCCAAAAAAAGAATGCCGCTATGGCATTCTATAGAGGACATATGGGAAATTAAGAGGATGTATTGTTATTTGCAGCAGCAGTCCGCGCCGCGACCGCAGCTGCATCCGCCAAGCCCGCCACAGCCGCACAGCAACAGCAGCAGGGGAAGCATACTGCTCATGCCGCCGCCGTATCCGGCGTTGTCGCAGCAGCCATCGCCGCAGCCTCCTCCGAACCCGCCGCAGCCGCACAGCAGCAATAATGGCCATAAAGATCCGTTCATATGAAAAGCCTCCTTTAAATCCGATTGATAGTTTACTATATGCCCATACGGGAATATGTGTGACGCCCGTCATTGTTTGCGATCCCAAAAAATATTAATAGTATGAGGAGAATGCAAAGGGCACAAGGCCATGGATTTATGCGACGTTTTTAAAGCGCTGGGGGATGAAACGCGCTTGAGAATCATGTATCTGCTGACCCGGCAGGAGCTGTGTGTATGCGTGATCTGTGAGGCGCTGCGTCTGCCGCAGCCCACAGTGTCCAAACACCTGCACCGCTTGCGTCTGGCGGGGCTTATTCGTTGCCGGCGGATATCGCAGTGGTGCTTCTACCGCATCAGCGACGCATTCGCACGCGCACCGCTGTACGATTGTCTGCTCAAGTTGGGGGACAGCGATCACCGGTATGCCGAAGACCTGCGGCGGCTCAATGAGATGCTGGATGCGAACGTGTGCTGCGAGCAGCTGCTGCAAAAGGAAGATCATACCCGTTAGCGATGATATCGGCGATAAAGGCCGAATTAAAAAGCAAACACAAGCTTAACACGGATTTGATGTTGGCCTTCATCAAGCGTTATAATTAAACCTGTAAGACGATTTGTTAGCGTACAGGAGTATTCCTCACAATATGAAAAGACATCAGATCGGGTTTTATCTTTACGCAAACAGAAGACTGATAGAACACTCTCGGTTTCCTCTATTATTGCCGCCTTGGTAATGGGCGGCTTGTTTTTTATATATCTGAATTATGAAGAGGTCACAAGCGTGAGCAGGAAAGAAAAACGTAAGAATTATGTATTGGATACAAACGTGCTGCTGCACGACCTGGTGTTTTAAGAATTTTCACGGCAACAACATATATATTCCCGTGACGGCGCTTGAGGAGTCACCTTGCCAAACTGATGCTCACGCGGGCTGGTCGGTGAGCCAAGTTCATCTTTCTGTGCGATTCGTCAGACAATCAGATTGACAACGTGCTGGTGGATTCAAAATCGAACGGACTCGTGTATGTGGTAGAACGGATGCATGCCCTGACTGGCCATGTCGCGCTGCGTCAGGTAGAGCGCAGCGAGCTGGCGTCATTGGCCGAGAGGAGCTTATAAACACTGTCATAACTTGACTTTGCAGGTGTGTATCCTTAAAATGAAAGCATGAACCTGAAAAGAGGGACACGCATGAAACATGCTTTCTTAATTATAATGTCGCTGATGGCGATAATGGGGCTTGCTGGTTGTTCTGATTCCGATCGGCAGGGCGAACCTATACAGACGCCAACGCCCACGCCTGAGCAGACGCCCGCTCCCACGCCGCCTTCGGATTTTTCGGGAGCAGATTTTTCGGGAGACTGGGTGGTATCTGCGGTGTTTGATTCAACGGGCGCACCGGTCACGGGCGACGCGCTGTCCGCGCTTGAAGCCGACTTTTTGCTTGAGCTGCTGGAGGGTGGCATATACTTTGTGTATGATGCTGCGGGCGGCGTGCTGGGGCAAGGCACTTATTCGGTGGAAATGAATTTGCTGACGCTGACGGCCGGGGATGTCCAGACGGTCTATATCATCGTGGATGCGGACACCCTGCATAGCACCGCCGGTGATGACAGCATCACCGTCATGTCGCGCCTTCCAAAAGAGGAGCCGGAGGAAGAGGAGCTGTTGCAGGACGAGGATGATGAATCAGACGCTATGCCCGAAACGGAGTAACCGTCGCGCCAGGGCGGCATGTTAACTATCATCTAATAACAGGAAATATATCCTGAGCCCTTTTATATAAACATTATTACCCATTTGATAGAATTTGTGGTATAATGCTGATATGGGAGGGCGAAACGTGAAAGAAATCATCGAAAAGCAGTGGTCTGATTTACCGCAGATATGGAATGAACTCTACAAAAAGAGCAGGACGGCGACGCCTTTCCAGTCATACGATTTTCTAGCACACACCGGAAATGGCAAACCTCATCACAAGGATCTGTTCCGTCTTATAGGGCTCCGTGAATGGAACCTGCTGCTCCACGAAAATGGACAACCAATCGCCATCGCGCCGCTCTTGATAAAAAAGAAAAAGGGGAAGCAAATCGTTTATCTGCGCGGGCATTTCACAGTTGCCAATCAACTCGATTTCATCTATGAGAATTTAAGCCATAATGATTTTCTGATGATTATGGATTATATAACGAGCAAGCTTGAGAATGCCTCCTTCTTTTTTGACAGAATCTCGGAGAGAACGGTAACATGCGGCTATTTTAAAAGGTTTTTTGCATCTGACAAAATTGAAGAGCATGAATGCTATGCCATTCCAATCCCCGCCTGTTACGATGACTGGTTCAAAAACCTGAGCAAATCCAGCCGAAACAATCTGTCCAACAGGTATAATCGCCTGGAAAGGGATCATATTGATTGGTCGGTTTGTTTTTGCTGCGGCTCCAAAATGGAAACATGCTTAAGCGAACAACAGATGTGGGTATACGCCGATCGTTTCATATATAAGAATGCGCTGCGCTGCGGGCTATTCAGAAGCCTGATAACGCGCATGCTCCAAAGATACCTGATGCGGGATAAAATGACACAGTGGATGAATCGGGGCGAAGACAGTTTCCATGCCGTGTTGTTTTTTAACTCTGAAGTGGCTGCATTTGCCAGCGGAGTGATCTGCCGGGATAAACGCATCATTATGTCAAGGCTGGCTATTCTCACTCAATTCGCTAAATACGGCCCCGGCGGGGTTCTGATAAGCTCCATAATCAGGCATATCATTGAACAGAACAACTGCGGCGCGATGGATATTGATCAGCTTGATCTGTCTCAGGGCGGTCAGGATGGCATGCAATATAAGCGGGCCTACGGAGGACAGGTTCACTACAGTTATCTTTTTAAAGATTAAAGCACCATATAGGGCGACATGGGTAATTTTCTCCATGGGGCATTGAAAGCCGGCGTTCGCTCGTTTATACTGAATGCATATGGTTTGCGGTTATATTCCTTGGCTTTAAAAATGAGTTGCTTTTGAAAGGGGCTGCAGGTAAATATGCGGCATCGCAGAGGCTATTGGTTAAGATGGAGACGCCTGACGGCAGTGCTGATGTCACTGCTGTTATTGTTTCTTGTCTGGGGTTTGTGGCTGCCTGCAGCGTACGCTGAGGGTGTGGCGGCTGATCCTGAAGTCACGGCTGCTCCGTCGCCGGAACCGGAGGAAGAGCCGTTCCCGTTGCCGCCCTTAGAAAAGGAACCTGAGCCTATGCCATCCGCATCCGCTGAACCATCGCCTTCCGTTGTGCCAACTCCATCACTGGAGGCCGGTGAAGAACCGGAGACGGAACCAGCAGCCGAAGCGGCGGAGACATCCGATGACGATCAGCAACGGATCATTTTCGTGAACGGCATGGAATGTGTGGACGGAGAGGTCATCGTCAAATTCAAGGACAAGCTGCCTGCAAGCAGTGTGATAAACATGCTGACCGCGCTTGATAGCGATATTTCGGACAATCTGCCCGAAAAAAACCTGGTTGTCACCGCAGTGCCGGAAGACGAAACGGTGGAGAGCTTCGTGGACGTACTTGAGGCTTTGCCCAACGTCGAATATGCCCAGCCCAACTATGTCTACCGGCTGGCCGAGCCTGACGGGGCATATCCTGCCGGCATCACCACCGATGATACGCTCAGGGGCTACCAGTGGTATCTCGACAAGATCGGCATCCGGGACGCGTGGGACATCACCATGGGTGTGCCGGATGTCAGGGTGGCTGTGCTAGACACCGGTATTGATCTGAGTCACCCTGAGTTTGAGGGGCAGATAGCTGCGCAGAAAGATGTCGTGGATAAAGATGACAGCGCGGATGACGACAACGGACACGGCACGCATGTGGCGGGCATCATCGCGGCGAGAGCCAACAACAATACAGGCATCGCAGGTGTTGCGCCCGGCGTTAAGCTCATCATTGTGGATGTGTTCGGGCCGGAGACGGCCGCCACCTCGGATATCATTGAAGGCATTGATTTCGCTGTGAGTCAAGGCGCAGATGTGATCAACATGAGTTTTGGCGGCTACGGCATCAACACCGCGCTTGAGGAGGCGATCAACAACGCGGCGGCCTCGGGTGTGGTGTGTGTGGCGGCTGCCGGCAACGACAACACCAATAGTTACCATATACCAAGTGATTTTGAAGCATGCATATCGGTGATCGCGACCGACTGGGACGATAACCGTGCCAGCTACTCGAATTATGGCTCGCGAAAAGACATCAGCGCACCAGGCGGGGACAACGAAGACATACCAAGCAGCCTGATTCTATCCACATATCTGGATGGCGGCTATATGTATATGGGCGGCACCTCGCAGGCCGCGCCGATTATTTCCGGCGTGGCAGCGCTGATGCTGGCCGCCAACCCTGATTTGTCTGTGGAGGACGTCAAGGGTCTGCTCTACGGCACAGCGGTCGACTTAGGACCGCCGCGCCGCGATTCGGATTTTGGTTTTGGGCGCGTTGACGCGGCGTCAGCGGTGTCGGCATCCCTTCGCCCCGGTGCCATCAACGAAAGCGGCAGCTATGACCTGTCATTGTTCGGCAACGGACGGCATATCAGCATTCACAGCGGCTTGAACGTGACGCTGACCAACACGGGCGGCGACACTTACCGCCTGATGCAGATCACCTGCGGTGAGAATGTGTCACTGACGCTGGACGGCGTGAATATCGATACGCGGGATTACATTAAACACGGCGTGCTGTCTTTTACCGGAGGCGATAACCGTCTGGTGCTTAAGGGCAGATCTATGCTGAAAAGCGGCAATTCCCGGCCGGGTATCTGGGTCGGCGCCGATGGATCGCTGACGATCTTAGGTGACGGTGCGCTCGACGTATCGGGTGGCGCGGCAGGCGGCGCCGGTATCGGCGCAGCAGAGGGGCTTGCCAGCGGCGACATCACCATAGAAAGCGGCACCATCAATGCGGTGGCGGGTGTGAACAGTGCCGGCATCGGTAGTCACTATCAGGCGGTGTGCGGTGAAATACGTATTGAAGGCGGGAGCGTGACGGCAGCGGGCGGCCAGGGCGGCGCGGGTATCGGCGGCGGGTATGAGCAAAACGGCGGCAGCATCTTCATCACAGGCGGCAGTGTGACGGCTGCGGGCGGAAGATCTGCGTCTGGCATCGGCGGCGGTGATGAAGGAGCCGGAGGAATCATCTCCATTACAGGCGGCACGGTTGTGGCCACGGGCGGCGAAGACGGCGCCGGTATTGGCGGCGGGGATAATTACGGTGGCGGCGGCGGTGACGGTGGTATTATCACCATAACGGATGCCATGGTTTTCGCCTCGGGCGGCGCCCGCGCCGCGGGCATCGGCGGCGGCAATTACGGCAGTAACGATACGGTTGTTATCACGAACAGCACGGTGACAGCACAGAGCGGCGGAAACAGCGCGGGTATCGGCGGCGGGTGGCACGGGGATGGCGGCATTATCACCATCGTAAGCGGAACCGTGGAGGCGTCGGGACGGGGCGGCGCGGGCATCGGCGGCGGCGTCTACGGCACGGGCGGCGCCATCTCCATACTGGGCGGCCAAGTGACGGCCTCAGGTATTACCGGCGCGGGCATCGGCGGCGGGCGCAGCGGCGACGGCGGTACCATCACGATCACCGGCGGCACAGTCGGCGCATATGGTGCCGATTTGGGCGCAGGCATCGGGTGCGGCAGCTATAGCAGCTCTTTTAGCAGCACGCTCTGTGATATACGCATCGAGGGCGGCCTTATCACAGCGGTTGGAGGTGTGGCGGGCGCGGGTATCGGCACCGGCTCGCGGGGGCGAAATTGCCAGATCACCATCATTGACGGCGTGGTCAGCGCAACGGGCGGCATCGGCGGCGCGGGCATCGGCGGCGCGCATTTGGCATGGGAGACGGTTGTCATTATCGAAGGCGGCAATGTGACAGCGGCAGCCGGGCCATACAACGAGTATTACGGCGCCGCAGCGGGTATAGGAAGCGGCAGAGTAAGCACCGGAAACGGCAGAGCCGGCAGCGTCACAATCTCGGGCGGCACCGTGTCTGCCACAGGGGCGGATATGGCTGCGGGTATCGGAAGCGGCCTGGGCGACCATAATTCGGACTTTGGCACCATCACCATCAGCGGCGGCGTTATCACGGCTGAAGGCGGGTTAGCGGGCGCAGGCATCGGCAGCGGAGCCTTAAACAAAAATGGACAGATAACCATCCATGACGGACAAGTTATCGCCACAGGCGGTGTCGGCGCGGCGGGTATCGGCGGCGGGTATCGATGCAGCGGCGGTCGCATCCTG
>CAZNVX010000018.1:4560-15554 GCA_964576225.1 uncultured Christensenellaceae bacterium | reverse complement strand
ATGGGCATTGTCAGGGAAGGAACGATCGGCTTTATCATTGGAACGTCCGGCGTGGTGTCAATGGCGCTGGACGGGTTTGGTTATAATTCCGGCGGCAAGGTGCAGTTTTTCTGCAATAATGACAAGAATAAATGGCAGGCGATTGGATGTCAGCTTTCATCCGGCGGGTCGATGGAGTGGTTTAAAAACACATTTTACGACGGTTCGGATGACCCTTACAAGCTGATCAACGAAGGCGCTGAGGCCAGTAACCCCGGCGCGAACGGTGTCGTGTTCCTGCCATATCTGACGGGAGAGCGTGCGCCGCATGCTGATCCTTACGCGCGCGGCGTTTTCTTTGGGCTGTCGGTTACATCCACACGCGGCGATATGGCGCGCGCGGTCATGGAAGGCGTGGTGTTCGGTCTGCGTGAAATATACGAGCTGATACTCTCCACCAAGCCCGGGATGCAGCCGACAGAGGTCGTTTCGTCGGGCGGTGCGTCAAAGAGCCGCGTGTGGCGTCAGATACAGGCGGATATCATGGGACTGCCTGTGAAAACGCTGCGCGGTGCGGCTGAAGGCGGCGCGTACGGCGCTGCGGTGGTTGCCGGTGTCGGCGCCGGCATTTGGGGCAGCATTGAGGAAGCGGCGCAGATGCTCACGGTTGAGACGGTAACGCAGCCAGTTCCGGAGAATGTGGAAAAGTATAACAGCATTATCAAAACGTATTCCGGACTGTATCAAGATCTGAAACAGAGATTCCGTGAGATTTAGCGGCGGCAAGAAAAAAGGGGCGGCTTCTCAAGTCGTTCCTTTTTTGATACTACTTAACGAGTCGTGCATGAACCACAAAGCGCGCGTCGTCAAACTCATAGGTACAGGTGCACAGCGTCAGCACCACATCGTCTGCCACAAGCTCCGTGTTGGTGGGGAAGGCGCTCTTTTCCTGAATGGTATGCAGGAAGCTCAGCCAGTCCGTATCATCTTTGAATGTGGTATCGATGAAATAGAAAGCTGTATCCGTCACATAGGCCGAGAATATTTCCCACTGAAGATCTTCATAAAGCGTATCGAAATGGATGATGCGGTTGTTGTAAAAGAAGAGCTCGTCCTTAAACTGCATCAGATTGTGAAACATGGATCCGTTTTTCATGTTGTGCCCGTAGAGGATATAATGGCCTCTGAGCGGATCAACATCTATGTTGCAGCGGTAATCCAGAAAAATAGCGCCGCTGGAACTCTTTTTTCGGTCATACCCCTTGTGCAGGTAATAATCGTTGTCCATGGCTTGGGTGACCAGATAATTGATATCCAGCGCGTCAATGCTGATACGGCCGACTATATCGTCGTTCTCCGCGAGAACGCCCGCAAAACTGTCGCGCGGGAACCTTAACGCGGCGGCTGATTCTATAAGCGGCTGTTCAAAGGCCTCCTGGGCCGGCTCGGGTGTTTCAGCGGGTTCGGGCGCTTTTTCCACCGTTTTTTGATAAAGCTCTGCCGCGAAATCCTGTTCAATTTTTCTGGTGCTGTTGGAAATGATGTTTGGGATGACGACAAGCGCACAGATCAATATAACCGACAGACCCAGTAATATGGCTGTGACCACGAGTATCAGCTTCGCGGCAAATTCGCTCTCTATCCGGCGGCGGGGAAGAGGATGATCACCTGCTTTGCCGTGGTGTTGTTCCCTGTACAAACCCAAACTCCTTTAATACGCGTCTTTTGTGAAAATCAGTGTTAAGTATGGCTTTGAGGGACGGTTTTATTCACAATGCGTATTAATGGATATGTGTGAGCACACTGGTTCATGCGAATTCGTCAATAACAGACAATAACCCGCACAGACTTCGAGCAAGGCGCTGGCAACGAAGCATGACACCGCGCGGCGCTGTCACGCCTGTTCAACGGAAGGGTTCGTTGATGTCTCGATGAAACACTTAAGACTGACCTTTGCGGACAGACACGGAAGCGGATGGATCAGCCGCATGAATTTGCGTGGTCTGTCAGCGATGCACTTGCGGCGGGGTCAGTTTACGCGCCTGCCTTGCGGTGACAGGTTCGCCGAAACGTCGGGTATAGAGCCAATAACCTATCATGTAAATGATAAAATAGATGGGCAGTGAATAATGATGCTCCCAGCTGGAGGGGGCGTAAAAACCCAGCCAGATGAACACCGGCTCCACCACATATGAAGCAAACACGGTGAACACCGCCCCTTTGATCCAGGGATTGACTTGCGGAAAAAACTGATAGAACAGCATTGATGTGACCGGCATCACGGTCCAGTCCCACGGCAGGTACTGGGGGAAGTATGGCAGCAGCCATGTATTATAATTCCAGCCGCCCTGTGATACGCCCGCCATGCACAATACGGTCGCGATAAATGCTGTGAACATACCCGCATAGAGCAGACGGTGCGTATTCTGCCTGTCTCTGACGATCAGCCACAGCACCCACGGAAGCACGGCAAGGGAAACGTCGAACCACCAGTGCCAGGTAAACACCATCTGCTGCGCCCATATGCGCTCGATTTCATCGTGTATCTGAGCGTACTGCTCGCTGACACGCTCCACTTCCTCAAGCAGGCCGGGGTCAAAGTTAAACATCTTGGGCACCTCATTATCATAAAAGTCAGGGCATCTGACTTCCTTTTATAGTTACGTTCATCTGCGTGCGGTCTGCGTACTCTTCTGGCCGGCGCGGGCTGTGCAGTCAAACGCCAGATGGCCCAGCATATAGACCAGAATAAATATGGGAAATGAATACCAGTATTCCCACGCAATACGCCGGTAAATGCCGATCCACTCAAAAAGAGGCTCGGCAACAAATGCGCCCAGAACGGCAAATATCACCGCTTTGATCCATGGATTCCAGTTCGGCTTGTATTGATAAAACAGCATCGCCGTCACCGGCATCACCGCCAGATCCCACGGCAGGTATTCGGGCATCAGCGGCACCACCCATGTATAGTATGTCCACAGCCCCAATGCCATACCAATGGTATCAAGATACGTGGCCAGCAATGCCGTTATCAGCCCCGCGTACAACAATCGATGCTGCAAATCTCGTCTGCGAACAAAAAACCACAGCCCCCATGGAAGCACGGCCAATGCTATATCCAACCACCAGTGCCAGGAAAACAACACTTGATTGAGCCACACCTGACGAATCTGACTGTGCACACCCATGTAGTTTTCACTGATATGGTTTATATTGTCAACCAGAGACGGATCCATTCGCTCACCTCATATCAGCGCTTGCATGGCTTAGTGTGTGTCAAAAACTGCGTGGTATGCAAGCGGCGCGATTCGGATGCTTAGGGTGCAACGATCCTTGTGTATGCAGGAGTTTATCGAGAAGCACCGCCCAGCCGTAATGGCCCAACAGATCAACCGCCGTGATGACAGGCTACCAGCCTGCCTTGATATAGAGAACGCCAAGCGCGGTGAGCAAGTATTGGACGATGGCGAACGCAGCGAACAAGAGGGTTGATGAACCATTTCGTTTTCCAGTTGTGCAATGCCATCATGATGATAACCAGCTCCGGCCCATAGATCAGCGCACCGGAGGTGTGATCTTTTGACATGTCAGTGAAGAAACCGGGCTTGAAAATCTGCAGCTCCAACAGTTTGAAGCTTGTCATAATGCTGTTGCCGGCGGTTGCAAAGACACCAAGAAACAGCGTTAAGCGATGCAGCAGCTGACCGCATACGTATAGAAAACGCTGGTACCACTTATTAACCAGCCAGCTGTAGATATGAAAGCTAATAAGCGTGAATATGGATTTATACCAGTGGTGCGTAAACGCCCAGGTGGACAAACAGCACGTCCGTCAAGAAATAAGCAACGGAGAAACCGACCCGCCACCTGCCGTTCAGGCCGCACACACATCAGCACCGCGGCTGCCGATATGGAAAACTGCGAGAAAAAATTCCCTAAAACGGAATCCTTAAAAACGATCAGGTGTCAGACCGGGATAGTAGCTATACGCATCCGTGAGCAGCAGCAAAAAACCTCCAGCACGTATGTTGCGCCCAGCACGGCCAGCCAGAACGCGGCGATGAATCTGCGGTTTCTCGACTTGACAAAAAAATATCACCAGCATGACAGCGGTGATGAGTGCAAGCAGCAGGTACCAGATCGTTTTTTGCCAAAAAATGCTGTTCATGTATATATTCTGCCGCGAAAAGTGTGGGGCTATCCAATGGCGGTTTCGCGTTTGGGCTGAAACACGCGTTCTGTAGGGGTTGCAAAGTGCAGCTAAACCCGGCAGCCTTTGGCGTTATTGTGTTAGGCTATCTGCGTCCCTTGCGGACTGAACTGATCTTTGCCTGCTGCTTTGGCGTACCGGTTTTCTGCGCGTTGATGTCTTTCTGCTGCGGTACCGAGTAGATATCCTGATATCCTTCTACGTCTTCATCAGTCAGCGGTGGTTTATACATCATGCCGGTACATTCCGTGGACGACGCAATATCCAGTGACGTATAATCGTCTTCTCTATATGTATCTGTATTCTGTCTCAAATCCTTGTCCGAGTCTTTTTTCATGGCGAGTCCCTTTCATGTGATTTTATCAGTAGCATGTCCGCCTGCAACCGGCTTTATGTAAACAAAGAGAGCCTAACCGCTCAATTGCTTCCTGCTTTTTGCGTAAATAAAGTATCCAGCCATATAAAAAACAAGCACGATGGGGAAGGAATAATAATGGTGCCAGCTCTTTGGGTTGTACGTGCCGAGCCAGGCAAACATGGGCTCTATAACAAAAGAACCAAACGCTGCAAACACCATGCCTTTGTAGAACGGCTTTACTTTAGGGAAAAATTGATAGAAAAGCATGGCGGTAACCGGGATGACGGAGAAATCCCATGGAACATAGGCGGGGAAAAAGGGAACAAGCCGTGAATGATAGCCCCACAGCCCGAATGACATGCCGATCATGTCCGAAAGGGATGACAGTATCAGCATCAAAAAACCGGCGTACAGAAGGTTGTGCGTCTGCTTCTTATCCCTTACGATGACCCACAGCACCCAGGGCAGCACGGTGAGTCCAAGATCCAGCCACCAGCGCCACCCAAACAGCATATAGCGTTTCCAAAGATCAGCCATTTGCAAAAAAGTCTGATGGTATTTTTCGTGGAGATCATCAACAAGGCTGCTCCACCACGGGTCTAGATGCGGCATATTGCTCCTATGTTAATCCATGTCATTTTTGATTAGTTTGTCCTGAGCCAGGGAATATCATTTTGGCCGGCTCAACTGTCATGACTACTTCAATCTGTCGATAGGCAGGCCGAAAACCAATGCCGTGGCCAAACCAAACGCCAATGAAATCGGCCACGAGAGCAGCGGTTTGCGGAAATGAACCCTGACCATCACAAAAGCGCCGATCAGCAGCCCGAACGACCAGAGTATGTTCCACCCATGACCGTAAGAGAACAAACCAAGAATAAAGCCCAGATATTCAAAAAGGGTGTTTGCAGCGGCCCAGGACAGAACGTACAGTGCCTTTAAAGCGTTGGATTTGGGCCAGTGTGTCAGATACAATATGATGATCGAGGGAAACATCAACAGCGCTGCGATAATGTCCATTGTTGTATGATTGAACAGCCCGTCGTAAAGCCAAAGCGTATGATCGTGAAAAACAAAGTTGTACGCCAGATCACCTATTATTGCGTAAAGTATCGTTGGATAGTATTCCCGCCAGTTGCGCCACGCACCCCATTTATAGCAGGCCGCCGCATACAGAAGAACAAGAGTGATGGTAATCATGCTGCCGCCCTTTCAGATTTTTTTTAGTATGTCCCAAGAACCATGAAAAAATGATAAGGAAATACAGACAGCGCGGTTACAGTGTGGTGACGGAGTAAAAATGATCCATTTAGGCTAAAGAACGTAACAAAGAATGGCCCGACAGTTTTTTCAAAAACGGCACGCAACAGAGCCGCATATTTGACATATGTAGACCCAACCGCCAGGCGAGTTGGGTTTGACAGTGGTTAATCACTCGGATATTTGTTGTATAAAGACCAGTTGCTGGCGGCTATACCGAACGGGGACGGTTGTTGTTGGTTTCTGCGGGCATTCCTGGCGGCTTCGGCATTGCGGGATTGGTATTACGGCTGCCCATTCGGCCTGTATTGGGTGCGGTGGCCGGGCTGCGCATAGTTTGGTTATTAAAATGCCGCGTGCCTTGCCCCCCTGTGGGTGCGGCGGTCGGGCGCGGGGCGTTCACATTGGGCTGGGTGGGCGTGGTGGTCGGCGCCCGCATTCCCCGGTTGTTGGGATAATGGCTGTTCACACGTCCGGCATTTGGCATAGCGGCCGGGCTTTGTGTTCTGATGCCCATGTTGTCTGTATGAACAGGCGATGTCATGGGGTTCGACATAATCCTGTTACTCGGATAGCGGCGTCCTGTGTTGTCTGCGCTGGGCGGCGGAACCGTCTGGCCATGCATGAACCGGTTCTCAGGCCGTTTCCCCATGTCTTCCCGGCTTGCAGCCATCAGATTGGGCATCGGACGGTTGGGCATCGGACGGTTGGGCATCGGACGGTTGGGCATCGGACGGTTGGGCATTGGCCGATTGGGCATTTGTCGATTGGGCATTTCTCCGTGGCCGGGGTTGTCTGTATTCGGCGGAACCGATATGGGGCTGTGCATCGGTCTGTTGCCGGGATATCTTAAATTAGCGTCGGGCATGTTTGCCGCGCCGGACGGCGTCATCCGGTGGGTCGTTATCCTGCCGCCGGCATTGCCTGCGAGAGGCACATTTGCGGGCTTCGGCGGCTCTTTTGGATAGCGATCATGGGTGCGTCGCATCTCCATGTTCTGCACTTCCTTTCAGGTTTTTGTGATGATAGCATCAAATTATTATATGCAGATGTCGTGTATGATGTTTGCACAGATAGGCAGTATTCATTTATGGGGTGCAGGTCGATTATCAGCATAACTTTGTCGGCTGCGGTTACGATATTAACAATAAGAGCAGGTGCGGTGAAGAAAAATGAAGGAACAGAATTCGAAAAGCTTTGGCATATTCAAGATCAGCTCAGCCTATATCGGCACTGTTGTTGGTGCGGGTTTCGCATCCGGCCAAGAGGTGCTTCAGTTCTTCAGCGCGTTCGGGTGGCAGGGACTATGGGGGATAGCCGTATCATCCTTGCTGTTTTTCTTTATCGGGTATTCTGTGCTGCTGGCTGGCAGAAGCCTGAAAGCGCGGTCGCATGTGGATATCGTACGTTTTACGAACGGACGGGTGCTGGGTTTTGTGATCGACGCGGTGATTACGCTCTTTCTGTTCGGGGCTTTGGCTGCGATGATTGCCGGCGCGGGCGCGATATTCCGTGAGCAGTTTCATATTCCCGCCGTATGGGGAACAATGGCGATGGCGTTGGTCACGCTGCTGACGGTGGCCACAGGCACGCGAGGCGTGGTCAACGCCATCAGCTACGTGGTGCCCTTTTTGCTGGCTGCGGTGCTTTTTATTTCGATATACAGCATTGCAACGAACCCGTTGACAGCAAGCGATATGCATACGGCGTCCGCTCTTGAAGGCGCAACGCCCAACTGGCTGCTCACCGCCGTTAATTACGCGTCTTACAACATCGTGATTGCCATCGCTGTGCTGGGGCCTATCGGTGCGGCCACGGAAAGCAAGCGGAGTCTTTTTTGGGGTGCGCTGCTGGGCGCTGTCGGTTTGGGGATTGGAATATTGGCCATCAATCTGTGCTTGCTGACCAGTATCTCGGATGCCGCCCTGAAGGAAGTGCCGATGATAGAAATAGCAGCCAGCATATCCGGCGTTGTCAAGCTGCTGTTTGCCGTGGTGTTGTTTGCCGAGGTTTATACCACCGCGGTGGGCAATCTGTATGGCTTTGTGAGGCGCATTCCGCTCAGGCTGCCCAAAATATGGGTCATTCTTATTTCCTCAGCTCTGGCACTGGCGGTCAGCCAGCTGGGGTTTTACAACATGGTCAAATACCTGTATCCCGCTGTCGGTTACGGCGGCATACTCTTCTTCATTGGTGTTTGTTATGTCTGGCTGGCCAAAAGGCGCACGCTGCTCGGCTAGCCTGCCATAGGCACCCGTCATGCTATCATGCAAAAAGACAGCATAAAACCAACCCAGACTGATTAAGTGTATTGTCTATATATAACATTAGTGTATAATATGGTTAGACTATGGAATACAGCGGGTGGGAGGAGTTATGGGCAGAAATTCCGTAAGGGCGGTTTGTCACTACCGCATTTATGTGGAAGATGATATTCTCGCCTTAAGCACCAGCCTCAAAAATGAGCTGGAGGAGAAGCTGATATTTACCGATGACTATATGGCTGCGGTCTATGTGGAGGCGGAGAAAGCCAATGTTCAGTTCCTGAGCTACAACAACACGTATCTGTTCGGCATTGTCAGTGCCGTATCCGAAATGGACACCACAATGCTGGTGTATGATACACAGACGCATAAACTGATGGATACCGGCCGGTTTTCGCTGTCTCAGTTTACCTACTTTCTCATCGATGTGAATACCGGACGGATGGTGTCCATATACAAGAAAACGGCACCGAACGCCGCCCGCGTGCTTGGCCGATGCTTCAACAGCCGGCTGCTGCTCAAGGTCTGTATACTTGATGAGCTGTCCGAAAGCTGGAAAGACAGACTGGGTGAGATGAGAATGGCCGAGGTGACGGTGGCGCTCAAGGACGCGGATCTGATTAAAAAACCGCTGGCGCAGATACCCGGCCTGGAGCGGATTGTGTCGTCAGCCGACAGGATGACTGTGGCAGCGCGCTGGGACGCGCCGGGCAGCGGCCTGATACCCGTTATCGAGCATGCGGACAGGAGCCTGTACGAAACGCTTAAGATACGCGGGCTGAATCCGAGCGGCCGCTATGACGTGATTGATTTCTTGAAGGAAGAAATATCGCTGAAGACGGAGATAGAGCTGACTGACCGCGAAATGCGCGAAGGCGGCTGGGAGACGGTAAAGGAAAAGCTGATCGGCGCGATTCGGGAGTGAGGAGCAGGTATATGCGTGATTTCCCGGATTTTATGAAGAACAGCGCTGACCGCGTGGAAGCGGGGCAGCAGAACACTGAGGGCGCCGAGGGCTATGCTTTCAACGGCGCCTTATGTCAGATGGCGTGCTGGACATGTGCTCAGGCGCGCGCATCCAAACCGCATACGCACCCGTTTGACGAATGGATGGCGGTGATTGCGGGAGAGTATACGCTATGCACAGCGGAGGGGGAAACTGTGCTGCGTCCGGGGGATGAAGCTCTCATTCCCGCAGGGACGGAGCAGTGGGGGCGCTGCGCGGCAGGCACGCGTACAGTGCATGCCTTTGGGGGAAAACGTGTGAGAAAGCCGTTGCCGGTGATGATTGAGCACATGGGCATTTGGACGCGGCAGCTTGAGAAGATGAAGGATTACTACGAGCGTTATTTTTGCGGGAAGCCGAACCATCGGTACACGGCAGTGCGGCCGAGCGGCGCCGTATACCAGGCATACTTCCTGAGCTTTGGCGGTGCCGCCAGGCTGGAAATCATGCAGCAGGACGGTGTGCCGGACGGCGGTTCTCAGCCTCAAACCGGCATGGCACACATCGCGTTTGGTTTGCCCGGCAGGGAAGGCGTGGATGAACTGCTGGCGCGCATCACCGCGGACGGTTATGCATGCCTATCACCCGCGCGACACACCGGCGACGGGTATTACGAGGCCGTGGTGGCAGATCCGGATGGTAACCGGGTGGAGCTGGTGGCGGTGTGAAGCGGTATGAAGCGGGAGCGCCGCCGCATACAGGCGGACAGATTGGCTTGTACTATCAGACGCAACAAAAGAAAGGACTCTGGTCAATGAAAAGAACTCTTGTTATCATTGCGGCGGTATGCGCCCTCTGTGCAGCGTGGATGGCGGGGTGCGCCACCGGTACAAAAACTCCTGAGGCACATGAGAAGGCCGTCACGGAAGCCCCGGTGGCACGGGAAACGGAACAACCCGTTGCAACGCAGGCTTTTGAACCCACCCCCGCACCGGAGCCGATTGACTATCAGGCTGTTTACCGCGAATTTGTGACGGAAACGCTGCTGCCCGGATACGGGCTGGCCGACATGGAACTGATCCAAGAGTTTATGTCGGACGATTACTGGGATGATATGAGCGGGGCTGCCGGTCTGGTCAGCGTGCACATCGCCGATATGGACAGCGATGGCGCGGATGATCTGCTTGCCCTTATCGTGGGAGATGACGGCGAATCACTGTATATGCATTTGTATACGTATGCGGATGGCGCGGTGCAGGAGATAACGGAAAGCGCGGGCGTATTTCTCCCCGCGATTGACCGATTGCCGGAGGTTCTCGTGAACATCTATCATGTGACGGCAGGGGATGAGAGCTATCTGTTTTGCCGTCAATCGGTTTCGGATGCGGATACGTCGGAATACTTTCTTGTATTCGGCGTTCGCGACGGCGCAGTCGAGTGCCTGCTGGACGTTGTGTATCATAACAACACCGGTAATGGAACCGATTCGTACGTGATTTGCCGCACCGGGCCGGGTGAGCTGATGGCGACAAACAGAAAGACAGGCGTGGGAAATATCAGCAGACTGTCGGAGTTTTCTTCAATCAGCGATCCGGACGCTTTCTATGCCGAGGGCGTGCTGCTGATGTTTTTCAAGTGCTACGATGATGAATACGAAAGCCTGGTGGTGCACGTTAACGATCTGTATGCGGATGAGCTCGCGGCGGTCAGCGGCGCGCTGTCATACTTCGGCGTTGCGTGTACGGTTAAAGATTATGACATGGTATTCACCGGGGTTAACGGCACTGAGCTTGTGCCGCTTATCACTGGTTACAACCATCTGAACGACCATACCGGCCTGCGCGAATGGTTTGGGGAGCTGTGAGCAAACACAAAGGGCGCTGAATGATGGGTGCGGCGCTCTTTTTATTTTGCGGCGAATTCGGCATGATATGTGGAAAACTCCTGCTTTCCGTGGTATAATCAGGTCAGCAT
>CAZNVX010000018.1:0-4550 GCA_964576225.1 uncultured Christensenellaceae bacterium | reverse complement strand
CTTTTTGTTTCACTGCAGACAGCTAACCGAATAAGGAGGCTTTAAGGCGATGGTGTACAAGCATGCGATATTCATGCGGCTGGGCATCAATCCGCACAACGGCCTGGACGGGCTTGAGACGATCCAGCAGTATGAAAGCTTCATTGCCAGGCACGGCACGGCGTGGTTTTCCGCCGGGGTTTTGAGTGCGGGCATGTCGGAGCGCTACCGGTGTGAGTTTCAGGACGCGATCGACTATCATTATGTGCTGGAGCTGTATTTTACGGTGGGCAAGGCGGGCGGCGATGCAGACATTGATTATGTGGCTGAGGTGATTGGCATAGAGGTCAGCCGGACACGTATACCGACGCCGGATCCGGGGCTGACGCCCTGCCCGTGGCGCGAGGACCTGCGCGGCACGTGGCTGAAGATACGAAATCTAAAACCCGCGGATGCGTCCGCTGACGATTTTGCCGTCATCAACACCGGCACGCCCCTCTCGGATGCGGTCAGGGGCGGAAAATATCACTTCGGGTACGTGAAGCGGGTGGGGCAGTAGAAAAAGAGAAATATTCTAAGCACAAATGAATCATGACGGGAAATAAATATTCAGTCTGGAATATAGATTATGTACTGTTGTTGCAGGTGCCATATCGGAAGGAGTCGCGTTGTGGAAACATTCTATTCTTTTAGCTGCATGCTTAACTGCCTGTAATGGATTACCATGTTTAAAAAGGCGCTCGAAAATTAAAGGATCATTTTTCTCATATTTATCTAATCCAAGAGTTTTAAATTTGCTATTCAAGTAAGCAATGTAACATTGTCTATCATTATCAGATTCATAATAATCAAAATGCAAAATAAACCAGTATTCTATACATTGATTTGACCAAGCAACATGATATCTAACTTTCTTTTGATTCATATTTAATTGATCAACATCATAACATACCCTGTTAAATCTTTCAGCTGGGAATGAATCCTTATCATATACAATCCAAATATCTGAATCACTAATCTCATTTATTTGGACATATTCAATTGCATGTTTGAGAACTCCTAATGTTTCAGCTCCTACACCTTCAATCATGATTAGTATTTTGTTCTTATATATTATATTCCTTTCAATATGTCTTTTAATACCTTCAAAATAGTTTGGTTCTGTTTTTTTCCCTTCACAAAAGATAAACACTCTTTTTTCGAAAGCATTATACTGATTAATTACTCTTTGTTTTTTCCAATCCTTGACCGGTCTCATATTCGTTTGAAAATTTCTCCCAATTCAAAAGTCTTTTTAAATAGGGGTCAGCACCATATTTCCCTTCTAAATAACGTTTCCCATACTTTTCATCATTTCGCGGTTTTTTTCCGTTTTCCTTCTTTATTTCCACTAAAGAATAAAGACATGAAGATTGTTCACTATTTTTTGCAGCAAACCATATCTCATCACGTCTGAAAACATCAGGAGTCATTGTTGCTATATCATGTGAAGTAAAGATTAATTGCGCATTATTTTTATTAATATCATTTCTCTTAAAGAGATTAATAATATAAAGTAACAGTTTTGGATGTAATTTCGCATCTAATTCATCGACTATTAAAGTTGAGCCGTTAAGAAGCGCTCTGCTTATATATGGTATTACATTTAAAAGTTTAATGGTTCCGCTAGATTCATCTTCAAGCTCTAATTCAAATTTGTCTCCATTATTGATATGAATTGTAATAAATCTACTTTTCCTTTCTGCAATTCTTTCTTTTTCAAATCTATAATCTTCAATATCAATGTCCATTTCTTTAAGCATTTGTAATTCCAATTCTTTGTGTTTTCCTTTAAGTATTAATAATTTCTTCTCAAGTATTAATTGTCCATAATTTAAGAAATCTAATTTATGGAACCAAGTTATAACATCTTTAATTATAGGTATCTTTCTATTCGTAATAGCAAAGTAAGACAACCATGGTAAAGAATCTGTTACATTATCAATGTTTATACTATTAAATGCTGTAGAAAGGAAATAGTTCTTTAAATGAACATCTCTAATAAATATTTTTGTAATCCTGCTTCCCCCAACCTTTATTCTTGATAAACTCTCGTGCACGACTTTTTCTTCTATCAAATGTAGATTATATTTATATTCATTTTGATTAATACGAAAAAATAGTTCAAATTCAGTTGGGTTCTTGTATGATTCTTTATCAAATTTAAATGGTATAGCTGGATGTGGTGGTATAATTTTCTCTTTGCATTCTTCCGCATCACATGCAGCGCATACAGGCCTCAAAATATGAACACAGAGGCAATAGAAAGCATCAAGAATATTTGATTTACCTCCTCCATTTGGACCATAGATAACTGCTAATGGAAGAAATTTGGAACCGTCATGATCAATTAGTACACTTGAATCATGAGAATCAATATTTGTTGCTTGCATATCTAAAGTTGCAGTATTTTTAAAGCTTTTATAATTCTTAACGCTAAATTGACAGAACATGATTGAATGCCCTCCTAGTGCGTGAAAAAATCTCACTTCTTACTTATATTATATCAAAAAGAATAAAAAAGTACACATGGAATGAGAAAAAATCTCACAGCGAAAAAGTGAATGCTTATACACTATTCCTCCTATCCCCCGCCTCACACATGCCCCACATCCCCGCGTCTTAGGATCACCGCGTTGCCCGCGTCGTCGATCTCCACCACATTGATGGCGGTGTTGCCCTGCGGCGGCGTCTGCCACAGCTGCGCGTCCGGCTCCTGAGCGAATACCATCGTCATCATCATAACGGGTATCTGAGACGATACGATCAGCACCGTTTTGCCGCGGTGTTGCTTCATTACGTCTTCAAGGAAGGCGGTGAGGCGGGCGCGCACATCCGCCAGGCTTTCGCCGCCCGGCATCGTATGCAGGTGGGGGCGGGTCTCCCAGAGGTTTATCTCTCGGGGGAATTTGGCTCTGATCGCTTCTTCGGTCATGCCGTCCCATGCGCCGCAGTCGATCTCCGTCAGGCGGCTGTCAAACGTGACGGGGCAGTCCCGGTCCAGCTTGAGTATGCCGGTGGTGGCCGCCACCCTTTGCTGGGGGCTGGAATAGATGGTGTCGATAGGGGTGTCCGCGAGCGCTGCGGCAGCTTTCTCGGCTTGCGCAATGCCGTTTTCGGTCAGCGGCGAATCCAGCTTGCCGTGTATCCTGTGCGCGATGTTGAATTCAGCTTCCCCGTGCCGAATGATGATAAGCGTTGTCTTCATGCTGTCCTCGCATATATTTTGTGCCTCTGAAAGTATAATATCATGCGGCCGGGAATACAACAACCGGAAGACTATGTCTGCGCATCATCCGTGCTGCGATAACGGAAAGCCAAAATAATTTTTTGGGAACACGGAAAACCACTTGACAAAACCATTCTGCGTGATAATATATTGATTGAAGAGTCAATCAAAAAAAGGGAGGGCGTTATGAGCCCGAGAACAGACGAACAGAATGCGCAGGTGAGGGACGGACGACGGGAACAGATACTCTGTGCGGCGCTCAAGGTGTTTGCGCTGCGGGGTTTTGCGGCCACCAAAATCAGCGATATCGCCAAGGCTGCGGGGCTGAGTCACGGTTTGGTTTACCATTATTTCGCCAGCAAAGAGGAGATTTTCTTTGAGCTGGTGCACACGGCGGTGTATCATTCCGGCAAGTCACTGCTGATGGTGGACGCGCTGCCGATCGAGCCCATCGAGAAGGTGCGGCAAACGGCCAAGTTCATCATGGACGGCATTGCTGCAGGACAGGAAACGTCATACTTTTTTCTGATCGTCACGCACGCGGCAGTGATGGAGCCGAGCCCCGAGCGGGACAGACATCTGGAGGGCTCGTATGTATCGGTGAATACCATGACAAAGATACTGTGCGAAGGTCAGCAAAAAGGGCAGGTGCGCAGCGGTGATCCCGAGGGAATGTCGGTGATGTTTTTTTCTGCCATCATGGGCCTCGCCATATACAACATCACGATGGAGGGCTTTCAGATGCCCGATCCGGAGCTGCTGGTGAGCATGGTAAGCAAATAGTTTATATCATATAAAAGGAGGAAGTTATGAAAAAGGTTGTGATTATCGGTGCGGGCATCGCGGGGCTTACCTGCGGCATATACGCGCAGCGCAGCGGGTTGGAGGCGCACATACTTGAGATGCACCGTCTGCCCGGCGGTGAGTGCACCGGCTGGGACCGGGGTGATTATCACTTTGACGGGTGTATTCACTGGCTGACAGGCTCGAGTCCGGATACAGAGCTGTATCGGCTGTGGCGCACCACAGGCGCGCTGGATGACAGCGTGGAGATTGTGAATCACGAGGTGTTTCTGCGGTATGAGGAGGACGGGCGCGCGGTGAATCTGTATACCAACGCCGACAAGCTGGAAAAGCATCTGATCGAGGTGTCGCCACAGGATGCGGGCGAGATCAGAAAGCTCTGCAAGGCTGTCCGATCGCTGGGTGATTTTGCCATGCCACTGGATAAACCGATGGATATGATGACGGCGGCAGACGGCCTCAAATTCGCGGCAAAGCATGCCGGCAAGCTGGCGCTGCT
>CAZNVX010000017.1:0-16005 GCA_964576225.1 uncultured Christensenellaceae bacterium | reverse complement strand
TAGCCCCTAAGGGCGATTGAAGGAATGAAAGTTTCTTCAAAATATATATTACGAGTAGGTTATGAATGTGAAAGGCAATAAAAAAATAATTACAAAATTTGTCGTGGCGACTACATTATTTACTACTGCAGGAGTTGTGGCTCCTGTAGTTGGTTCTTTTTCTGTTTACGCTGCTACGACGAATCCTGTTGCGGATAATACCTCAAAGCGTTCTATTACACTTTGGAAATATCAGGTGAAGGATTTATCTGAGCTGGGAGAACGCGGAGACGGTGAAAAAGACGATACAGTAACGAAAACACCATTAGCAGGGATCAAGTTCCGTATTCAACGAGTAACACCAATTGGAGATGCTGCGTTGACAAATCCTTTAGTTCAAAAGGAAGGAACAGATTATACAATCGATTCTTCATTTACTGCTCAAACAGTTACCACTGGAGCTGACGGCTCGATCAAAGCAGAATTAGGCACGGGGAATGCGGCAGATGGGATTTATCTGGTTACTGAATTAGAAGATGATCGTGGCGTGTCTCCAACAGTCGCAAAACCTGCGGATCCGTTCTTTGTTCAAGTTCCGCAAACAGATCGTGATGATCTCGGCTCATTGATTTATGACGTTCAGGTACAGCCTAAGAACATCATGGAATCATTACTTGAGCCTGATAAAACAGTCGAAGAAGGAAAAGGCTTCTCGAATAAAGCTGGAAATCACTTCACCTGGGAAGCAAATGCTAGTTTGCCAAGTGGCTTGTATCAAGTAGCTTCTCAAGACATGGTTATTACACCAGTCTACGACAAGGATGGCAATCAAATCGCAGATAAGCCTGTTTCAGCAGGAGAAGAAATCTATGCCGATTACTATACGATTCGCGATACGTTGAACGAAGCAATCATGCTTGACGGCCTTACGGTAAATGTTAAGACGGAAACAGGTAATTGGACAGCTCTTACTTTAGGAACAGATTACACGGTTACTTTAAACGGTGCTTCTAAAACCGCTCACCCGATCACTGATTCTTCTACGAATGAAAAAGCAGTTGTGGTTAACTTGACCACTGCGGGGATGAAGAAAGTAGCTACTGGAAACAATACAAAGATTCAAGTTGTCTTTGAAACACATACGGACAAAGATTTCAATGGTACGATTCTCAATCATATGGATGTTGACTACTTGAGTCCAGGATTAGAGCCAGTCGAAGTTCCTTCACCGCCAGAAGAAGATCCTGAATACTACACAGGTGGTTTTGATATTAAAAAGACAGCAGAAGATGAAGCAAAATTATTAGCAGGGGCAGAATTCCACCTTGCAATCAGTGAAGACGATGCGAAAGCTAATAAGTTCTTAGCTTCAGATGGAAAAACATATACGCTAAATAATGACGGTACGACTACACCAGCATTGCCAGCAGGAACGACGCTGTTGAAAGCAACTTCGGATGCACAGGGGCTAACGGAATTTAACGGATTAGAGTTGAACTGGTTTACAGACACAGATGGCGATGGTCAACAGGATATTGGAACTGAACCAACATTTACTGAAGATCAAATCAAACGTGATTACTGGGTAGTTGAAACAAAAGCACCTGATGGCTACGAATTATTAAAAGCGCCTCAAAAAGTTACTGTTAATTTGGCGAGTGAAAATGATTCAACAATTGAAGCAACCATCGTCAATGAAACAAAAACAGATCTACCATTTACAGGGGGCGTCGGAACGACCTTATTGATTGTCATTGCAATCGGCGCAATCACAATCGGTACTGCGGCAGTAGTGATTGATAAAAAACGCCAAGCCAACTAAGAGAGGTTCTGATGGAAAGAATGAGGTGACTTAAGACATGAACAAACTTAAATTGAATAAACTTGTCGCCGTTCTGTTTCCGGTTGTGCTTGTCTTGTTGGTTATTTGGGCAATTCCACACACTTCTACATTAAAAGCTGATGATGGCAACGCTACTAAAGAAACAGCAAATGCAGAAGTGATCAGCGTTCCAACCGAAGTGACAAAGAAAAGCTTGAAGGAGTTGACCGCTGCTAATTATGCGCCAGAAGATTCGTTAAATAAACCTGTCTATTTTAGTTCTGATACATCAGAGGCGACAGTATTAGCTGCCGATGATCCCATTCAAATGGGAGAAGGAAGAATTAGCTTAAAGACAGGAACAGCGACTTTTGATGGTGATGATGCTCCTGGACACGATTCAAACGATACGAATACAATTGTTCGTTCATATGATCAAGTTATTTATCTTGTTTCCTTTACTATTCAAAATAGCACGCAGGATCAGGATTATACAAATATTCGTTATCGTTTGAAGGCAACATTGTCCAACGCAGTGACAAAGGATGGGAATGGGGTTCCGCAAGTCAATGGGGAGATTGCCAACGGAACGTATTATGATCATGCGATAAATGATGGCACACAGTATTCCGAGGGGATCATGGAATCTACTATCAGTGATACGGGACAAGTCTTTGTTCCCGTTGTTGTAAATGTTTTTGACGCTAAGCATGGGACTGAATTAAAGCCAACGTTTGAATTAGAAGTTTTGGACGCCGAAAATGCAGAAACAGGAAACATTGAAGCAATCAATACTACGTACGATTCAGAGTTCACAGTACCTGAGACAACGGTGTCTGCAAAACCATCGGTAGCGATTCAATTGGTTCAAGGAGATAGAAAAAAAGGAACAGTGGTATTTGGAGGCAGCAATGCCAATCTGGATGCTTATGATGTTGCAGCGATCACTGTATTACGACCATTAGATGGCAGAGCAGCAGGAGATTATCGTGGAACAACTTTTCCTAGTGGTCCGATCACTTACACTATCAAACAAAAAGGGACGTATCAAGTGAACGGAAGTGCAACGACGAATAATTTAACCTCGTCTCAATATGCTAATTATTCAGTTAATGCATATGCGCCGGCAACTTATTCTCGAACGGCGTCCTTTACCAAAAATACTGAAACGGTAAATACTAATGTATTCACGAATCCTCTGGCAGCGCCTAACGCGAGTACCGGAAAAATCTATTCCTCTCAACCTGAAGGAAATCTTGCTGAGATCGGGGTATATGAATCTGGCGACTTTGAAGTTACCAGCAACGGGAATGTGACGAACAAGAATTATGCTGGGGTTGTAAATCCGTATACCTATAACATGACTGGTACTAGAATCTCAAGCAGTGCAGCGAAAACCTTTTCTAGTCTGGAATTAATTATGGGCTGGGATCGTACCCAAACAGAATCACTGGCTCGTTCGAATAACTGGAATCGTTATGATATGACTTTCTATGTAGATTCGGTCTCATATGATGGTCTAACGACTACAAATAATGCCAGTATCAGTTATCCGAACATCGTGACACCATCAGGAGCCTATACGGGAGGTCCGGTATTCGGAAAAACGAGTGACCCAGAGGATATAACCAGTAATCTGACTAACCTAGATTTAAATGAACCTTCACCTGCAGTCAATACCGGCAATGCGAGACTGTCTTCTGGCGATTCTATCGTTGGATTCAATTTTGTAGGAACTACCAACGAGGCGGTCTATGAAATAGATTCTATGCTGATGTGGGACCCTAGTGCACTTGAATATGACAAATCTAGAAAGACTTATTCACACGCTGAATCAGATACTGTGAAATTCATGTATGGGGTAGCGAAGAATTTTTCGAACTCGCCACCGGCAACCATGCAGGTTCAGTCGTTCACTAATACAGAAACATTGTACAACTGGTATTCAACACCAGAAGCAGCTGAAGCAAGCGGCGGAAAAATTTCCGCTGTTGCCTGTTACGCAAAAACCTCAATACCAACAGGCTGGAAGGGCATGCAAAGAGTCCCGCTGAAAGTTATTCAAATGCAGCCGGGAAATAAAACACCAGCAGGAAATCCTTTGGTATTGTTGAGTACCATGCAGTTTAAAGATAATAATGGTGGGATTATATATGATCCAGTTAGAGATTCACCAGGATGGCTCAATAATGGAAAATATTTGCCAACGATCTTTGATGCCAATGGGAAGGCAACCTCTTATCCAATGTCCTATGTCTGCACGATCGGAGAGTCTGCCTATGTAAATCCCTTTAGTATTTTAACAAAAACAGAAGTCGAGAAAGAGCTTTACGATACATCAGAGACGATTCCAATAAAGGTAACAGGAACGCTGACTGGAACTAGTTCCGTAAAGTATGATGGCGCTTTGACCACCACGTTACCAAAAGGAATCCATTACAAAGCTAATTCCAGTAAGGATGCTAAAGGAGATGACTTACCAGAACCCACGATTACCAACAATGCAAATGGGTCGACCACCCTTCGATGGAATTTCTCGGATATGCCATTAGCAACAGGCGTAGAAGTGAATTTCAAGGCAACATCGGATTTTTCAGAGCTAAGCTTTGATTCTAGCGGATTTACAGGAAATTTAACGGTTTCCACAGTGGGTGAAATGTGGCGATCGGGCAATACTGCAGTGAAGGATGAAGCAGTTGCAGCGATTCGCTCATCCTCAGATACGTTCAAAGAAAATCTGATTCAGCAAATTATCGTCAGTAAAACGGGAAATAAGAAGACGATTGAAGTAGGTGATGACAAGCCAGTTGGAACGAAGGATGCAATCACGTATGAAATGACCACTAAAAATGAATCCGCACAACCTGTTACGGATGTAAGAATCGTTGATGTACTTCCATATAATGGCGATTCAAGAGGCACCATCTTCCATGGAAGCTATACCGTCACAGATGTCGACGTTGATGATGAAGATGCAGAAATCTATTTCACAACAGAAGCGGCCGATGAAGAGGCGGATCCTAATGATATTGATAATTGGACACTTTATACAGCAGGAACTTCGGATATTTCTAAAGCGAAAGCCTTTTTAGTCAAATCGGATTCATTACCTGTCGGAAAAACGATCACTTTGTCTGTCACTTTGGACCCGTCTGATCAGAAACCTGGAGATATCTTGGTGAATAATGTGAGATTTAATTCTCATTTAGATATGATGGTTCGTTCACAAAACTTCGAAACGAAGGTTTACGGAAGAGACCTTTCTGGAGTGGCGTGGTATGACGATGATTCGGATGGTTTGATCGATACTGCAGAACCATTTGTAAAAGATATTCCTGTCAAGCTTTATCGGACCAGTTTAGATGATGAAAACTACAAGAATGAATTGGTAAAAGAAAGCTTAACTGGCGAGAAATTTGTTGATGATTCAGGAAATTCTTTGATTAAGACAGATGCCAATGGGAAATACCTATTCTCAAACTTGGCTGAAGGAGAATACATTGCTGAATTTGTTGTAGGTGATCAGGTAGTTCAGAAGAAATTTTCTGTAACAGAGCCTCTAGTGGGAGATGATCCGACATTAAATTCTAAGGCAGATCAAGATACCTTCAAGACCGACGAGTACACACAGCCCAAACTATCGGACTTAGCTACAGATAAGAATTTAACTAATGCTACTCACCATGTAACAGATGTCAATATTGGTTTGATCCGTCTTTCTAGTATCCGTCTGTTCAAATATGAAGCCGGCAGTGCCGTAGATGCGGATTCAGACGGCTCACTCAGTGATACAGAAAAAAGTACCGGAACGCCTTTAGCAAGTGCGACCTTCGATCTTTATAAGGGCAACGATCAAACTGAAAAGATTGGAACAGCAACCACTGATGCAAATGGTTACTTGAATTTTACCGGCTTGGCACTGGGAGATTACAACTTGGTGGAAACCAAAGCACCTAAAGGCTATGAGCTGATAAAAACACCGATAAAGGTCACGCTCGCTGAAGCCAATCAGACGGTCATGGTTTATCAGGACAATGAAAAAACGACAGAGCTGCCACATGCTGGCGGCAATGGACCGATGGTTTGGCTCTTAGGTATTGCTAGTGCTTTAGGTTTAGCAGGACTTGGCGCTTTGTATCACTACTATCGTCAGCCTAGAAAGAAAGGAGCGTAAGAAAATGAAAAAACGTATACTCATCTTTTTCACGCTCCTGTTCTTGCTGGGAGTAGGAGCAGGTCCGTTACACTCGCAAGCTGTGGAGAACGCATCGACTCCTACCAATGGTTACGCGATCTCTATTTTGAAATACAAATTGAGTGAGGCAGCAGCTCTTTCGACAGAGCTGCCCTTAGATGGAACCAAGGCAGAAAAGGTCACCGATAAAAACGGAAATGCCTTAGAGCCTTTAGCCGGTATTTCCTATGAAATTACTCGGGTATCACCCGTTCAAGGAGAATCAGCGTTTGCTTCGGTGGAAGGGACGGATGCCTTTAGCGTAACCGTGACCACTGATCAAAACGGATTAGCGCGAGTTGATGGGTTAGCGAGCGGTACGTATCAGGTGGTTGAAAAAGAAAATAGTTTACTAAATTCTGTGATGGAACCGGTCATTCTAGAATTGCCTTTACCGCAACGAGAAGGTGAGGCATTAAGTGAAGTTTACCTGTATCCGAAATCAAGTGTGGTGGGTCCTTCAGAAGAGACTGTAAATGAAGACAGTGTCAATACGGGTACCCAGACGGCTTCAGACAAACTCCCGCAAACAAGTGGAAGTATTGGAAACGCCCAGCCGCTTTATCTTATCTTGGCGTTTATCGTTGTGATGGGAGCGATCGGGGTAAAGGTTCTCAAGACAAAACATCATAAATTTTAAAAGGATTGTTGCACGGGGTAGTCCTAAAAAAACTACCCCCTGCTTTTTTAGAAAAGGTTATTGAAACAAACGTTTTTAAGCAATCATACATAAGAGCTGAGGGGAAAAACAGGAACCACTCAGTGAGTAAAGCGATGGGAGAGGAGCTGCCATGAAGAAAAAAAACAAGAAAAAGAAGCATTCCTTCTTGATGGTGTTTGCAGTAACAATGATTACCGCGGGCTTTTTGGTCCTCCTTTATCCAATCGTTGGGAATTATTTAGCTAATCGGGAACGAAGTCAAGCAGAAACAGCTTACGATCGAACCCTAGAGGAAATGACTGAGACAGAGAAAAACACGCAATACGAATTAGCAAAGAAGTACAATCACTACATTTTTGAAAAGCAGCAAGGAAAAAATCCTGAGCCTGCAGTATATAAAAGTATTTTGAAAAATCGTTCGGGTGTTATGGGGACGATCGACATTCCAGCAATTGATATCAAAGAGATGCCGTTTTATCACGGTACCTCCTACAAAACATTAGATAAAGGATTAGGACATTTTGAACCAACATCCATTCCGATTGGCGGGAAAAATACCCGCTCAGTCATCACTGGTCATAGCGGTGTTAAAAATCAAGTCCTTTTTACAGATGTGCGCAACCTCACGGAGGGTGATCTGTTCTTTATCAATATATTAGGCAAACGCTTAGCGTATCAAATCGATTCATTTGAAGAAATCTTACCCAATGAGGTTGAAAAAGTAAAAATCACACCGGGGAAAGATCAAGTGACGCTGCTTACCTGTACGCCGCCTGGGATCAATACCTATCGACTATTGGTTACAGGACATCGGATTCCTTATAAGGATGCCATAGCGAAAAAGGTCATAAAGCGGAATTTATGGAGTTATCAGAATATCGTTTTAGGGACTCTAGGAATCAATATTGTGCTTTTCTTGATTCTTATAGTGATTTATCGCTTCTGGCTAAAACGATTTCGTTCAGCTGATCCTAAAATCTCCGAACGAGGGCGAAAAAATCTGAAGCGGTTGTTCCTTGTGACCAAGACGTATTTTGCATTGATATTTGTCAGTATGCTGACAATCTTAGCCATCGCTTTTTATGGCTATCTCCAAATGCAGCACGATACCGTGGTCGAAGCGGCAGATGTAGGGGTAGAGGAGACACTTAGTGATTACAATTTGAGCAAAATTCAACGCGCCAATTATGAGGAACGACAAATAGCTAGTGTGAACGTTGCAGATTATGCGTCTGCGAAGAGTGCGCTTCAGCAATCAACCAATAATTGGGGCATCGGTAAACTGGTAATTCCTGATCAATCGATTGACCTGCCAATTTTAGCAGGACTGGCCAATCAGAACTTGTTGACAGGAGCTGCGACCTTTCGCCAGGAGCAGCAATTAGGCAGAGACAATTATGTTTTACTCGCCCACAACATTTACGAACAGGATGTCTTGCTTCACCGAATTAAATTTTTGAAAACAGGAGACAAAATCTATACCACAGATTTTAAGGACGTTTATGTCTATACGGTCTCATTAAATAAAGTTGTCAAGGAATCGGAAGTCTCTTTCATCGAGAAAAACAAACCAGGTACACAGCCTAAGCTGACGCTGTTGCGCTGTGAGGGGAATATTGGAACGATCTATCGTCGTGTCGTTCAGGCGAATCTGCAAACGATAGAGCCTGTTCAAGAAATGAACGCAGGAGAGCTGTCTTCCATAGGATTAAAGCAAACAACAAAGAAATCAGATGGAAAAATGGTGAAGAAAAATCCAGTCTCAGCCTTTCAAAGCTTCGCGATGGCTGTAGCTGCGAGATTTGTGAAGGAACCATTACAGACGATTTTACCGATGTTTCTATTCTTCATGCTGCCGATTCTGTTTTTCAATCTTCTGCGTTGAGGCTGGTTACTCAAAAGAGAAAATTGAATTGTCACTGAAAAAAACCAATAAACAACTAACTATAGAAAAAAACAAAGAAGGTGGATTACATGAAAAAAAGCATTTGGAAAATTTGCGCAGCATGTTTGAGTGTCTTGCTTTTACATAGTACCTTTGGGCAACCATTACAGGCTGCGGATGAATTAACCTCTGAAACAACAATCACTTCGACTGAATCCTCAGCAAATGAAAAAATATCCGCAGAAAATTCTGTTCCGAGTTCTGAACAGCTTCAGGAGTCGGCGACTGTACCAAGCGAGTCAGCCGCTGAATCATCAAGTGTTTCTAGTTCGTCGTCAATGACTTCGGAGAATACGGCAACATCTTCTGAGCAACCAGCAAGTTCTAGTACAGAGTCTAGCGGCGGGCAATCAGAATCCAGCACGGTACCTTCTAGTACAAAACCGACAGCTTCTTCAACAACCTCGAAGCCGTCTACCAGTACCACACCTAGTAAGGAACAAAGTGCGCCGTCAACTTC
Source organism: uncultured Christensenellaceae bacterium (assembly GCA_964576225.1). Classification (GTDB taxonomy): domain Bacteria; phylum Bacillota; class Clostridia; order Christensenellales; family SZUA-584; genus SZUA-584. Next base: position 6,904 of record CAZNVX010000017.1, on the reverse strand, counting down.
TAAAGAGACATCTGCCGGAAGTACGCAAGCAAGTCAAGAAAACAATAGAAATAACGAAAATCAGATAACAGCTGAAAAACAACCAGCTCCTGCGACGACTGCACAATCTGCGCCAACGGCAGGAACCGGAGATACCGCTGCGGCGGCTACACAAACTGCGGCTGTCCTTTCACAATTAGATGAGGTTACCTTGGATGAATCCCTACGTGTAAGTGATGTTTCAGAATCTGATTTAAAGGGCTTTGAATTACCACTTTTAAAAGCCTTTGAAGACAAAAGCAAAGCAGTTCTGGTTTATGAAGGGATAAGACAGGTTGGCAGGTACCAAGTAACGACTGCAGAAGCAGATAAGACAGGTCAGACCTTTAAGACAACAGAAGAGTTACTTCATCTGATCACAAAAAATCTCTTTGGCGAATCGGCAAAGACAGCTCAAAAAGTAAGTATTGCCAATGAAAAAAAACAGCCGGGAGATTTGCTTTATAAGGATGATCAATTGTTTGGTTTGTATTTAGGCGGCGACCATTACTTAGTTGCAGGTGATCCGAGTGACAAAGAAAAAACGGAAAATCCAGAACAGGCCGATCATAAAATCGGAAAAATTGCTCTTTTTTCTGACCAGAAAGACTTGGAGCAAACACTGCAGGTACAGCGTTTAAGCAACAGCACCTTAACCACCTATGGCAAGGAAGTAGAAAAAGCTTATCCAGCATCCATGGACTTTACAGAAAACGAGCAAACCCAAGCCTTCATTGAAACAATTGCAAAATCGGCTCAAAAGCTGGGACTCGATTATGATGTGTTTGCCTCAGTGATGATCGCTCAGGCAATCTTGGAAAGCGGATCAGGTACGAGTACCTTAGCGGCAGCTCCTAACTATAATTTATTTGGTGTTAAAGGGAGCTACGAAGGCGCTTCGGTGAATTTTTCGACTCAGGAAGATCGAGGAAATGGCGATATGTATACTATTCAGGCGGCTTTCAGACGTTATCCTAGCTACGCAGAATCGTTGGGGGATTATGTGACTCTTATTCGAGGCGGCATTCAAGGAAACGAAGAGTATTATCAAGATGTTTGGCGCTCACAGGCGAAAAACTATCTACGATCTGCAAGTGCAGTAACAGGAAAATACGCGACCGATACAAGCTACAATCGCAAAATCAGTTCATTGATTGCCGTTTATCACCTTACCCAATACGACCTGCCGATTCCGGAAAATAAAGTGACTGGAACCCAAACAAGTGCAGTCATGCAAGGAAAAGAAACCATCCCGGCGGCTTATCGTGAGAAAATGACTTACCCAGATTACGACGGGAAAAATTATAATCTTTCGGGTTCTTATCCCGTCGGACAATGTACCTGGTATGCGTATAATCGTGTCGCTCAATTGGGCAAACGAGTAGATGATTATATGGGAAATGGCGGGGAGTGGGGCGCCTCGGCCAAACGCTTAGGGTATCAAACGAGTCAAACACCAAAAGCAGGATGGTTAATCTCCTTTAGTCCTGGGACAGCCGGATCTGATCCTCGCTATGGGCATGTTGCCTTTGTAGAGGCTGTTACCGATGAAGGAATCTTGATTTCTGAAGGAAATGTGGTAGGAGGAACGATCATTTCTTATCGCATCATTCCAAATAGCTTGGCTCGTTCACAGCTGGTGACCTATATTGAAGCAAAATAACTTGAATCAGCAGACCGCAGATCTTGGGAAGGAACAGGCGGTAGATTCAAAGTTTGCTAGTACACCAGAGAGTAAAAAGAAGAAAGTCAAAAAAAGACTAATACTGATCCTTGCTTTCCTTGGTCTAGCTACTCTGGGATTTTTCCATACGAGGTATATTATCCATCCTGTTTCTGGCAGCTCTATGGAGCCGACAATCCACGATGGTGCCCAAGTGGTGATTGAAAAAACGCAGAAGGTTCAACGGTATTCCGTTGTGGCCTTCTCCGTTTCAAAGGAACCGGGAATGTTTGTCAAACGAATCGTAGGTATTCCCGGTGATTCAATTCTTGTACAGAAGCAGACGCTGATCCTTGATTTAGGCGGAAAGGGCACCTTTCAGTCGACTCTTCGCCTTGAGTTGAGTGAGTCAATTGCAGCTGAACTGGCTGGAAAAACAAGAATTCCGCCTAACTGCTATTTTATGCTAGGCGATAACACCGACGTTTCACAGGATAGCCGTAGATTTGGTTATGTTAAAAAGACACAAATCGAGGGAGTGCTGAAAAGTATTTTTCCTTGATGCTAGAAAAAGGAGGACGCCTCGTGTTTGTTATAAATGTCATTGGTGTCGTAATGATTGTGATGGTATTTGGGGTTTTGGTGCCACGTTTGTTTGTGCATTTTCAATTAACAAAAGTTGAAAAAGACCCGCAGCATTCTCAAGAATTCCGTCGAAAATTACGAATTGTACAGCAGCTGGCAAGTCAAAAGAACACTGTATTTCTGCTGGTAATCAGCTGGTTGCTTGCCACAGCGTTGTTGCTGTTAATGATCTCTTATTTTCGAATGGAAGATCAATTAGCAAAAACGCAGCAACGCGTTGTTCAAGTAGAAGAAGTTGTACAAAGGGTGAAAAACGAACAAAAGATGCTAATTTCAAAAGTACCGCTGCGTTCCTATCCGGAAGAAGGGTTGGGACTAGAGAGCATGGCTTGGGAGAAGGTCTTCGACGAGAACCAGCAGGAGTCACTGCAGCCAAAAATTGAAACGGAGCTGTCACAAAAGCTGGCGCCGTATTTTGGATTGGCACAAGCGATTGTTTCCATCGACGTACCCTCTCAAACGTTGAGTCTTTCACTGACTGGAAATACAGAAAATGAAGACAATCAAAAAATGATTGAAGCCAACGTGAACACCTTTATAAATGAAGCTAAGACGATTCCTAAGCTGACACAAATTCATATAGAAGTCTTAGTTACCGCGGAGGAAAAAGACAAAACAGTTTATAATGAAACGTTTTTACGCAAAAAGGATGACCAGAAATTTTCAAAAATAGAGAACACATCAAGTGATCAGAAAGGAAAAGGATAATCGTGGCAAAAAAGAATGACGGTTGGTTTTTTACCAAAAATATTATTGATGAAATCAATAATGTATCAGAGGATTTGTTTCCTGAAGAAGACGCAAGAGGAACAGATCAAGTAACAGAACAACAAGAATCTCTTGCAGAGCTGCAGCAAACCATTCAACAGTTGCAAACAGAAAAGCAACACCTGCAAACGGAACTAACGATGAAAGAAAAACAAATGAGGACTTCAAATGAAGGAGGCCAAGAGCAGGAAGCGCAAACAGCAAAGCTTCAAGCAGAAAAGACACAGTTAGTCGAAGAGAATCAACAGTATCAAGCTCAATTGACTGAGCTGCATCAGAAAATCGAAGTTTTGAAGGCTTCAGTAAAAAAAGAAGAAGCAACAGAAGGACAGGACAAAAACGAGCTGTCGCTTCAACGTGCGAATGAAGCTCTGAACGAACAGGTAGAAAAAATCACAGTGACAGTTAATCAATTAAAGGAAGAAAAACAAATCTGGTTGGCTGAAAAAGACGAATTATTGAATGAGCAAACCGCTGTTTTAACCAAATTGGATGAAATTCAAAGTCAACGAGAACGCGTGCTGTCAGAACTGGTAAAACAAACCACGCAGATGGAGCGTTTGCAAAAAGAATACGAGAATGCTAATGCTGTCAATCAAAATTTGACGGTGAAGCAAGAAATGCTGCAACAAAAAATAGCAGAAATAACGCGACGAAATACGAAGATACAAGAATCAAATGACGAACTGACAGCAGCCTGCGAAATGAAAGAGCATGAACTAATTGAGCTAAAAAAAAGAGTGGAGGAACTTCAACAAACCTTCGAGAACACCCAGCAGACATTTACACAGCTAAAAGAAGAAAAAAATACTTTGAATGAAGCTTTGGTAAACGCACACGCTGAAATTCAGCAGCTCCATGAACAATTGAAGCAAAATGATGATCAAGTCAAAGAACTAATGGAAACAAAGTGTTTGTTGCAGGATCGGACAGATGAGGCTGAGCAATTGAGCGGTAAAATCGAGCAGCTTAATGATGAAAAAGACGCTTTGACTACCCAATTAGTGAAGGCGACTAGAGAAACAGTTCAGCTACAGGAAAAATATGAGGGAAAAGAACAAGCCTTTCAAGAGCAGCAGGAACAATTAGCGCAGCAATCCCACGAATTGTATGAGCTGAGACAACAAATCGAAACAGAGAATTCCGCTCAAACAGGTGAGAACGATTTGTATGTTGAACTGCAGGAAAAAATCGCTGACCTAACTTCGCAAAATGAACGCTTGAAGCAAGAAGTCACTCAGGCTCAGCAGGAAATCGGCGAGGTCCTGCTTTCTGCCAGAAAACAGGCAAGTCAAACGATCGAAGAAGCACAGCTAAAGGCAGAACAAATCATTGCCTCCGCAAAAGTAGAGCTGAAGGGTATGAGTCGTCATGCGAACAAAATGTTAAGTGAAATGGATGATTCCAAAGAAGCAGTGCTAACAATGTATGAAGAGCTGCAGGAAAAAATGGAACAATTAGTCAAAGAAACGATGCCTCTAGAGCTTGAAGAACTGCATGTGCCTAGACAAAGGGATGAAATTTCAGAAGAACAATAGGAGTCTCAAGGGTAAGTGCAAGAAAAAATATAGCGTTTGGTTCAGTAACAATTATGAGGAGAAGGCATTCGTTGGAAAACAGTTTAAGTGTGACGCATTTGGTCAAGGAAGGCTGCTAAACACACGTCTTCCTTGGCTAAATCAGAAAAAGGAGGGAAGAAGATGTTAAAGCAAACACTTCAAATTAACAATATAGACGACTATTTGTACTATTTTATTGAAAAAGCAAATGAACAGTCATTTGAAATAAGGTTTCCTCAGGTCAAGGAGCGTATTCTGCAGAATTGTGCAGAGTTAAAAAATAGAATTGCTTCAATTGATGGAAGAAACTTTTTTCAACATTTAGCACAAATCAATGGACTGGAATCGGAAATATGGATCTTAATTGAAATGTGCAGCATCGCAGATTCAGAAGGAGCATCTATTTTTTCAGAGGAAGAAATATTAACAATTGCTCAAAATGATTTCAAAACCTATTTCAAGGAAAAATGCGGAATAAACATATTAAACACGCCGCCGCATTCCTTGCACTTTTTAACAAAATAATAGACATCAAGAAGCGAATCGTCTTTTTTCTCACTAAAATCAGAGAATATTTCGTCAATGAGACTCATTCAAGGGTATTTATTCGTACAAAAAAGATAGACAGCCAACGAGTTTTTAAAGTTTCTTTTAAACCTCAAAGTGTTTTGTCTATTTTTTTACACAGTGAAGCAGATAGATTGAGTCGGGTGAAAAAAGGTGATATATTCTAAAATTTATCAGGGGAAAAGGAGGAATATCAGTGCTAGATTCTTTTATCAAAGGACAAGATCAACTAGTACAGCAGCTTTTTTTATACTATTATCGATCCTATCAAAATTCATTTAGCTACAAGGAATTGATCGATGAATTGGATATTACATATCCAATGTTAAAACATGCGTTAGATCAGGTAGAAGCCATTCAAGCCGGCTATCCTGAGTTTTCTATAGATCGAGGAAGTCGTACAGTAACGATTACTTTCTCAGAAAAATTTTTATTGAACAAGATTCGTGTGAATCTGACCAAAGAAACGGTGCCATTCATTATCTGGAATGCGGTTTTCTATCAAAAGTTTACGTCGTTAGATGCCTTCAGCCAGAAAAATTATTTGAGCCGCCGCACAGTCCAACGTCAAATAGCCGCTTTTGGCCCGATTCTGGATCGTTATAAGATCGGATTAAATCTGAAGAAAAACGATCATTTAGAAGGGGAAGAATATCGTATTCGTTACTTTTTTCATAGTTTTTACTGGCACGTGTTCGATGAAATTGAAAGCAACCGGCCACCGATCACGGAAAAGAGTGCTTCAGAGATTTATCAAAAAATAACCGCTTATTTTCCATTTATCCGACATGCGGCAAAGGAACGTTTCATTAATCTTTTAGCAGTATCGGTCACGCGGATAAAGCAAGGGCACGTGATTTCTGAAGTACCGGATTCGGTGAGAAAATTCTACAATCCGTTCATGGCGAAGGGGGCCTTTGAAGAGAAGCTTTTATTACCGTTTTTTGAGGCGAATTTTCTTTTTTCTAAGGATTTAACCAAGGATGAATTACTGTATCTTTATTACATGTTTACGATAGGTCAAAGCTATCCAATTGATTCGATGCAGAAAATCCAATTGCAATCACCGATGTTTTTGAGTGATTATCGTCGCCTAATTGACGATTGGATCTCGTTGGTAGAAAGTCAGCTGAAGTTTCAATTTGGAGAAAATGAAAAGAAATACTTGTTCGTAAATGCCACCTATGTATTTTCATTTCTGCTTTCTTTTGGACTTAGTAATCAAATTGATTCCTTTGGGGATTACCTATCCGTGTCAGAGATGGAGGAAGAATACCATTATTTGTTCGCCGTTTTAGACGATATTGCACCTAAAGTAAAAACTGACAATCCAGAATGGACCGAAGCTTTGAAATCGAACTCGTTCAAATACTACACTTCTCAGTTGTTGTATTACATTCTAATGGATTACGATATACCGATTCGTGTGGCGATAGAATCAAAAGGACGGGGAATTGAAGAAGCCTTGCAGAAGCAAAAGCTTGTGCGCTTGAGTCCGCGGCCAATAATCATGGTGCGAATCAATGAGGAACCTGATGTGATTATTTCCGATTATGCGATTGATCTGTCAAAATATTTTTCATCAGATGTCCCTTACCTGTTCCAATGGAGTGAAAAACAGTACCTGCCTGATTGCTATGCTACCCCTAACTAGGACAAAGAAATAATTATGTCCTAGTTAGGG